>JBNGDY010000091.1:0-2945 GCA_049975665.1 Candidatus Nanoarchaeia archaeon
ATGTATTATTTTTCCTTTGTATCCCACTATTTCTTTTATTAATTTTGCCAATTCTTTTATTGTTATATCTTTTCCTGTTCCTATATTTACAAAATAATCTGGTGATATTTTTTTCATTTCTTTTGCATCTATTTCTTCCATTAGATATACACATGCATCTGCTAAATCATCTACATATAGGAATTCTCTATATACTTCTCCTGTCCCCCATAATGTGATACTTTCTTTTGTTATTCCAAGTTGTTTTAATGTCTCTTTTATTGATTCTTTATTATTTAAATCTATTTTTTCATCTAATCCAAATCCTAATGGATATTTCTTTATATTTTCCTTTATTTTTTCAAAGTTTTCTTCTTCAAGTAATTTTCCTAAATAGAACTTTCTTATTAATGCTGGTAATACATGTGCTGTTTCTAGGTTAAAGTTATCGTTTGGCCCATACAAATTAGTTGGCATAACACTTATGTAGTTTGTTCCATATTGTTCATTAAAATATCTTACCATTTTTATTGCAGATATTTTTGCTATTGCATATGGTTCGTTTGTTGGTTCTAATTCTCCTGTTAATAAATATTCTTCTTTCATTGGTTGGGGTGCATATTTTGGATATATACATGAAGAGCCTAGATTCAATAATTTTTTAACTCCATATCTATATGATGCTTCTATTACATTTGCTGCTATCATTATGTTTTGATATATAAATTCTGCTTTGTATGTGTCATTTGCAAGTATTCCTCCAACTTTTGCTGCTGCAAGAAATACATACTCTGGTCTTTCTTTTTCAAAGAACTCTCTTGTTGCTTTTTGGTTTGTTAAATCAAGTTCTGAATGTGTTCTTGTTATTATATTTGTATATCCTTTTTCTTTTAATTTTCTTACTATTGCAGAACCTACTAATCCTCTATGTCCCGCTACATATATTTTTACATCTTTTTCCATTTTCTCATCCTTCCTTTATCCATTCATTCCTATGTTTTTCTTTTATTGCAAGTCCTAAATCATATTCTGTCATTATTTTTACTAGTTCTTCAAATGTTGTTTCTGGTTTCCATCCTAATTTTTTTCTTGCTTTACTTGCATCTCCAAGAAGTATATCTACTTCAGTCGGTCTGAAATATCTCGGGTCAATTGCTATTATTTCTTGTCCTTCTTTTAAATGGTCTGTATTTATTTCAAAGTCTTTTAAATCAGGATGTTTTTCTTTTAGTTGTTTTATTATTTCTTGTGTTTTATCTTTATTTATTTTTTTAATTACTCCTTTTTCATTAATACCTTCACCATGCCATTCTAATTCTATACCAAGATTTTCAAATGTTTTTTCACAGAATTCTCTTACTGAATGTGTTTCTCCTGTTGCAAGGACATAATCATCTGGTTTTTCTTGTTGTAATATCATCCACATTCCTTTTACATAGTCTTTTGCATATCCCCAGTCTCTTTTTGCATTTAAGTTTCCTAAATATAGTTTCTTTTGATTTCCAACTAATATTCTTGTTGCAGCTCTTGTTATTTTTCTTGTCACAAATGTTTCTCCTCTTCTTTCTGATTCATGGTTGAATAGTATTCCATTACAAGCAAACATGTTATATGCTTCTCTGTAATTTACTGTTATCCAGTAAGCATATAACTTTGCAACTGCATATGGACTTCTTGGATAAAATGGTGTTGTTTCTTTTTGAGGTATTTCTTGAACTTTTCCAAATAATTCACTTGTGGAAGCTTGATAGAATTTTACTTTATTTTCAAGTCCGAGAAGTCTAATTGCTTCAAGTATTCTTAATGTACCAAGTGCATCAGAATTTGCTGTATATTCTGGTATTTCAAAGGAAACTTTTACATGACTTTGTGCAGCTAGATTATATATTTCATCTGGTTGTATTTTTTGTATTAAGCTTATCAATACTGATGAATCTGTCATATCAGAATAGTGAAGAAAAAGTTTTACATTTTCTTCATGTGGGTCTTTATATAAATGGTCAATTCTTCTTGTATTAAATGTTGATGCTCTTCTAATTAATCCGTGTGCTTCATATCCTTTTTCTAAAAGTAGTTCTGCTAGAAAACTACCGTCTTGGCCTGTTATTCCTGTTATTAAGGCTCTCTTCATAGATTATCTCCTCCGATTTCTTTTAAATATTTTTTAGATTTTAGTATTTGATTTATTCTTGTACTAATTCTATAAAAGTAATATAACTTTGATGGCTTTATTTCATTTTTTATCAATATCTCTTTAATTTCTTTATTTCCATTTTTCATATTTTTTAGATTTTTTGTACTTTCTCCGCCAAATCTCATTTTTACTAATGGATAATTTATATAATCGTATTTTTTATAATTTTTGATAACCCTTATAATAAAATCATGATCGGCAGCAATTTTATATTTTGTATTAAACATTATTTTTTTAGCAATACTAGTCTTTACAAAAAAACTAGGATGTGGAATTTGCCAACCATATTTTAGTTTATTAATATCTAGTTTTCCGGTTTTCCAATATCTAAAATATTCATCTTTATTTCTTTTAATATAGACAATATCTCCATACAAAAAATCAATATCTTTTTTAAATGCTTGGGCAACTTTTTTTAAAACTGTATTATCAAAATATAAATCATCAGCATTTAAAAAAGATATTATATCTCCATTAGCTAAATTTATACCCTTGTTCATAGCATCGTACAATCCATTATCCTTTTCTGAAATATATTTGCTTATTAATCCACGTTTCCAATATTTATTGATAATTTCTAGAGTATTATCTTCTGAATTTCCATCTATAACAATATATTCGATATTATCATAGTTTTGAAAAATAATGCTTTCAATACAATCTTTTAAAAATTTTTCAGCATTATAAGTAACAGTAACAACAGTAATTTTTGGCTTATTATTATTTTCAACAATGCGTGTCATTTTGCTCCTCTCATTCCTAACATAGTTTC
>JBNGDY010000092.1:0-2936 GCA_049975665.1 Candidatus Nanoarchaeia archaeon
TCAAACAATCCTAACCTTCTTAATATTAAATAACTTCTGCAAAATCTTCTCTAATTCCCGCTCCCTCTTCCTGCCTCTGCCGATTAATGCAGCCTTACTCTCTCTGCCAGCAGAAATACTAACTAAACCATTATCACAAGAAATCTTATTAAATGTAGCTGGAGAAACAACATCTCTCACAAATCTCTCCATATCTTCTTCTCCAGAAGGTGAAGGAATCACCCTCACTCTCTTACTTAATATGCTCGCCAGCTTCTTAACATTTTCACCCTTCTTACCAACTGCCTGAGAAACCATGCCCTTAGGCACTGCAAATAATATAGCATTATTATAAACAAAACAATTAGTAGTAGCTACTTTTGCAATTCTTGCAAATAAATTAATATATCGCATAAACTTCATATCTATTGTTGTTGCCATCTTATTTTTTTGATAAAGAACCTATCACCTTAACAAGTAAGCCAGGCAATCCAGTACCAACAGGCACTGGCTGATTCAATATAATATTCTCTATCACACTAGCAAGCTTATCTCTCCTACCAGTCTTTGTTGCATTCACTAAATGTTTAATTGGTGTCTCAAAACTAGCCCTTGCTAAAACAGAACTCTTTTCAGAAATAATGCCCATCCTTGTAATCCCTTTAACACTACCTGAAGCAGTCATAGTATCAGCGACTAACATAAAATGCCTCTCATTAATATCTAAACCCTGCGCATTAATAACATTATCTATCTCATTAACAATAGCCTGCCTAGCTGCTTCTATACCAAGTATCTTAGCAACCTCATGCAAGTCATTTGTAAATACCTTATCCTTATTGACTCCTTTAATCTTCAAAACCTCTTTTAAATTAGAACCTGAAGTTAAAATAACAAAATCTCTGCCCCTCTTAACCACCAATACCTGCTTAATATTCTTAGCACCAGATAATGCAACCTCTTTCATCTTCTCCTTCATCCTATAAATGTCCTTAAATGATTTATCTTTAGCATCTACTGCAATCCCAGAAGCTAACTTCCTGACATCATAACCCTTGTCCTTCAACACCTCAACAACCTTATCTAAATTAATATGAACCCTCTTTAAAGCCTTTTCATCAATATCAATCTTAATCTTATTAGATGTAAAATCTATAGCAATCTCTTCGACAATATCTTTTAATTCAACCTCCTTAATCTTTTCTGCAACTATCCTAGCATCCTTCTCATTATTATGCTGGCTGTCTAAATAAATAGACATAGCAGGTGTGGATGGCTTCTTCCTAGCATCTAAAATCTCAATTAATCTTGGCAAGCCCTGAGTAACCTGCATTTCTGAAACACCTGCAAGATGAAATACATTTAACGCCATCTGTGTAGCAGGTTCTCCAAATGATTGTGCTGTTACAATACCTATTGCTTCTCCTGGTGATAATTTCTGCATCTTATGCAAACCAGAAATATCATAACCATCACCACCATAAACAAATTGCATAATATTACCAGAAGCATCCCTAATAGTAGAATCATACTCAACCCTTAAATCCTGTAACGCATTTGCCAATCTCCTATATAAATAACCAGATTTAGGTGTTCTTAATGCTGTATCCATTAATCCATCCCTACCAGTAATAGCACCAAAAAAGAATTCCTCAGGCCTCAAACCATCTAAAAAGGAATTATAAATAAATCCACCAGCTGCAGGTGATAAATCTCCTCTCTTATAAAATGATAATGTCCTATCTGTATAACCAAAATTAATCCTCTGATTACTTAATGCTTGTTGTCCAACAGAACAAGCAATCTGTGTCAAATTCATGATATTACCCCCTACACCAGAATTTAAAATATACCTCATAATCTCTCCTGGCAACTCCTCTTTAACAGAACCATTAATCTTTGTCCTGACCTCATTAAGTGTCTGCAAAATTTTAATCTCTCTTGTCTCTTCTAATGACTTTCCAGGTAATGCTTCTAATGTCTTATTATAATATGATTCAATAATCTCTTGTGTCTTCTTTTCTGCATCCTCAATAATCTTGTCCTTCTTCTGCTTAACACTCTCTGGCACATCTAAATCCCTTGCAGCAATAGTAAATCCATTTCTAGATAAGAATATTGTACCTAATGCAAATATATTCTTTAATATATCTATTGTTTGCTTCCTGCCAACCTCCTTATCTAAATCAATTATCAACTTGCCATCTTCTTCACCAATAAGATTGTTATTAATTGTCCCTATCTTCCTCTCTCCTGGCAAGGCTTGCATAAATACCTCTTTTCCAGTATTCTTCTTTTTTAATTTAAAACTCTTAATACCTGCTTGATAAAGTAATTGAGAGGCTTCTTCTTGTGAAATCTCTTCACTTTCACCTAACATATAATTACCAGTAACAGGATCAGCAACACAACCTAATAAGTTAGTATTATTCTTAGGGGAGACTAAATTATTTTCAACATTTAACAAGACTTCAGCCTCAGCTCTTGCTTCCTCAGTCTGAGGTGCATGTATATTCATCTCATCGCCATCAAAATCAGCATTATAAGGAAAGCAAACAGCAGGATGTAATCTAAATGTCTTATATGGTAAGACCTTAACAAAATGCCCCATTAAACTAGCTCTATGTAGTGATGGGTGCCTATTAAATAAAACAACATCACCATCTTGCAGATGCCTCTCCACTCTATAACCTTCTTCTAATTCCTCAATTAATGCCTCTCTTAAATCATCTGTAATTCTCTTTCTCTTACCATCTGGTCTGATAATATAATTAGCACCAGGATACTCCTTGCTCTCAATCAGCTTCTTTAATCTATCAATATTTAAATCATTAACCCTCTCTGAAACTGTTAATACCTTAGCAATTTCTAAAGGAACACCAACCTCATTAATCTTCAAATTAGGATCAGGACTAATAACAGTTCTAGCAGAGAAATTAACCCTCTTACCAGCTAAA
>JBNGDY010000093.1:0-2909 GCA_049975665.1 Candidatus Nanoarchaeia archaeon
AAATTACTTAATAAATATGTGAAGATTAAGTTTGTAGATGATATTTTTGGTAAGAAGGCAATGAATACCATCTCCTTATTAAAAGAAGGAGAAGCTATTTTGCTTGATAATATTAGAAAAGAAAATGATGAATTTAAACCAGAAAAAAGAAAGAGTAATAAGTTGTATAAGCTAGTGGATGTATGTGATGTTTATGTAAATGATGCATTTTCTGTGTGTCATAGACAGCATTCTTCCATTGTTTTATTCCCAAGATATATAGAGAGTTATACAGGACTCTTATTGCAGAAGGAATTAAATGCACTTAAGAAGCTTCATATAAATAAGCCTTTATGTATTTTAGGAGGTGCAAAACCAGAAGATAATTTAAAATTAATTAATAAGCAGGTTAAGAAGGTTTTGGCAGGAGGGATATTTGGACAAATGTGTTTAATTGCAAGGGGGGTGGATTTGGGGAAGAATAATGAGAAAGTTAATAAGAAGATAGTGAAAGATTATGATGGGTTGCTGAAAATAATCAGCAAACAAATAAGAAATCAAAATATTATTATGCCAGTAGATTATGCAGTGCTTGTAGGTAATCAGAGAAAGGAGTTTGATATTAAAGATTTTCCAACACCTTATGTTATATATGATATTGGTGAGAAAAGTATAGAATTGTTTAAGAAAGAGATTAAGAAAGCTAAGGCAATATATATGAAGGGTCCTGTGGGGGATGCTGCTCTTAAAGGATTTGATATTGGCACTAAGCAGGTGTTGAAAGCTATTTCAAAAAGTAAAGCATTTTCAGTAATTGGAGGAGGACATTTAAGTGATGCTATTAATAAATCCTATATAAGGAAAAGTAAATTTAATCATATTAGTTTATCAGGAGGAGCGTTGTTAAGATATATAGCTGGTGAAAAGCTAGTAGGATTAGAAGTTTTGAGATAATTCAATCAATAGATTTTTATATGACCTTACATAATGAATAAAAAAGGAGGTGAATAAATGGCTGACAAAAAGCAAAAACAAACAACAAAACCAGTACAACAAAAACAGAAAAAGCAGAGTAAGTGGTGGCTTTGGTTGTTAATAATTGTGATAATTATCATAATATTGTACATGATTTTTTAAGAGTAAGATGAAACTGGACATAGTAAGTTTTGGCTCTGCTGTGTTAGATGTGTTTGTTAATACAGATGTAGCAGAAAGAGAGAGGAAAATAAGCTATCCTGTAGGAAGTAAAATTCTTGTTAAGGGTTTGAAAGAGGATATTGGTGGGGGTGGTACTAATACAGCTGTTGCTTTTTCTAGATTAGGTTTTAAAACAGGATATATTGGCAAGTTAGGTAATGATAATCAAGGAAAGAATATCCTTAAATTATTAAAACAAGAAGGAGTTAAATTTTTAGGCAAGCTTGTTGAGGGAGATACAGGCAGGTCAATTATATTAGATAGTAAAGAACATAATAGGACTATATTAACCTATAAAGGTGTTAATAATCATCTTGATAAGCAAGATATGAAGCAATTCAAAACTAAATGGTTATATTTTTCTTCATTACTTGGAAAGAGTTTTGAAACACAGCAATGGCTTGCAGAAAAACTATTTGGCAAAACAAAGTTAGCATTTAATCCCTCTTCATATCTTATTAAAGAAAAGAAAAAACAAGTTTTAATATTATTAAAGCTGACAGAGATATTAATATTAAATAAAGAAGAGGCAGAGATGTTGGTAGGGAAGAGTAATTTATTAGAGAAGTTGCATAAATTAGGACCGAGGGTAGTTGTGATTACTAATAAAGATAAGAAGGTATATGCTTATGATGGATTTAAGCAGTATGATGTGAATCCACATAAAATTAATGTTAAAGAGAGAACTGGTGCTGGAGATGCATTTGCAGCTGGATTTGTAGCTGGACAAGTAGCAGGCAAGTCAATAACTGATAGTTTAAAATTAGGTTTAGAAGAGGGTGAATCTGTGTTAAGATATTTTGGTGCTAAAAATAATTTATTAAAGAGGAAATTGAAATAGAAACATTTAATAGTTTATTACTCATATGAGTATTATATTACTTAATAATAAAGGAGATTAAATTAAAATAGGTTTTTAATTATAAAAAGAAGGTGATACTATGGGCATGAATAAGATAACAAAGAAAGGTAAGGTGTTGCTTTTAGCTTATGATCAGGGTTTGGAGCATGGGCCAACTGATTTTAATGATAAAAATGTTAATCCAGAATATATAATTGATATTGCTGAGAAAGGTTATACAGGCATTATTTTCCAGAAAGGTGTGGCTGAAAAATATCAAAACAAGCTGAAGCAAGCTAAAGTGTCTTTAATATTAAAATTAAATGGCAAGACTAATCTTGTTAAGGGTGAGCCAATTTCAAGACAGATATGCTCTGTTGATGAAGCTGTTAAGTTGGGTGCTGTTGCTGTTGGATATACAATTTATATTGGTAGTGAGCATGAGAGCAAGATGTTAGATGAGTTTGCCCATATTGAAGAGCAGGCTCATAAGAAAGGTTTGCCTGTTATTGCTTGGATATATCCTCGTGGAAAGTCAGTTAAAGGCAAGCCTAGCAAGCAATTAATGGCTTATGCTTGCAGAGTTGGTTTGGAAATAGGTGCAGATATTGTGAAGATTAGATATAATGGCAAGTTAGAGGATTTAAAATGGGCTGTTAAATCAGCTGGCAAGACAAAGGTAGTAATAGCAGGTGGGATGAAAAAGCAAGAGAGCAAGCTATTGGAAGATGTGAAGGAGACTATGCAAGCAGGTGCATCTGGCTTAGCAATAGGCAGGAATATCTGGCAGTCTAAAGAGCCAGATAAGATAACAAGAGAGTTGAAGAGGTTGGTGTTTAAGTAGTGTGCAATCCAGTGACATATGTCGTAGGCTAGAATAAGAGCTTAAAAT
>JBNGDY010000094.1:0-2901 GCA_049975665.1 Candidatus Nanoarchaeia archaeon
CAGGATGTGTAAAATCACCTGTACCTAAAATATCTATACCTTTAATCCTTGCCCATTTCTCTAAATTCTCAATATTCAATTGCTTACTACATGCTCTAGAAAACCTAGAATGAATATGTAAATCAGCAATATATGCTTCTTTCCCATCAATCATAATTGACATAATATAAAAACTAATAAGCAAGTTATAAATCTTCCTCTCTAATCCATCTAATCTTCATCTTATACATATTCTAACCCAATAATAAATACCCTTCAAAGATGATTACCTATATAAATAAAATATCCACTTATCTTGCTAATATCACCTCACCCCGAATATATAATCTTAGAAATACTATAAGGTATTAAATTCAGTCCAAAAAATTTCTATATAAGAATATTTAATAACTATTATTAATAAATTCTATCAGCCCTTGTAGTTCAATTGGATAAAACACTTCCTTGCGGAGGAAGCAATCCAGGTTCAAGTCCTGGCAAGGGCATTATCTACATAAATTAACCCACACCTCGGACAATAACTTACATCCTTCCTCTCTATTAATCTCTCTCCATCATACAAACACTCTTTACTATCACCAACAACAACCCCATAACTAATAAAAAACCAATCTCCTGCCTTATTATCCTGTAAAGAACTAAATGTTGTTAAAGATGGAAAATCTCCTCTATCTCTTGCTGTTGCAACCTCATGCATCAACTCAACAAGCTCATCACACCTTAACATCTTTTAAACCATCTGTCTCAATAGAGAAAACAGTCTCACCATCTGGCAGGTTTGGACTATCAATTAACTTAGCAACACGTGTATCTTTCTTACCTCTTCTTAAATACATTCTATAAGTACATGCATGTCCTACAATATTCCCTCCAATAGCTGTAGTAGGGTCTCCAAACATCATAGCAGGATTAGCCATTACCTGATTAGTAACATAAACAGCAATATTATACTGGTCAGCTAGTCTCATCATCTGATGTAAATACCTATTTAATCTCTGTTGTCTATCAGCTAGTTGTCCTCTGCCTGAATACTCTGCTCTAAAATGAGCTGTTAATGAATCTACAATCAATAATTTAATAGGCTCACCATCCTTAATCATCTCAGCAATTTTATCAAGCAGAAGTATTTGATGGTCAGAATTAAAAGCTCTGGCAACAAATATATTCTTCAGCACCTTATCTGAATTTGCACCCAATCCTTCTGCAAATTGCCTAACTCTCTCAGGTCTAAATGTTCCTTCTGTGTCTATATAAACTGCCTTACCATTAACTCCACCCTTATCCTTAGGCAATTGCACAGTAACAGCTAATGATAATGCAAGTTGTGTGTTATGCATCATAGTGGGCATATTCCCTCCAATAAATGAATGTCCCTTAGGAACAACAAAATCATACACATAATCATCATACTCAATCTCTTCAATAGAATCAACAATATCCCATGAAAACAACTTAATCTCTGCTATGACTTCTAAAGCTAAACAAATTACATCTATTCTTATTCTAAGCTCATTAACAATTAGGTTTCTTAATAATTCTGCCTTATCTTTAGGCAAATTCCTAGAATAATAATTTCTCAAACTACTTTTCTTCAAGCCCATTTTATCAGCAAGAGAATTAAAAGCAAAAGGTAAATTAGGATATATCTCCTTTAATATCTCATTATCTAATCTTCTATCTAATCTCTTCAATATATCTGAAAAAACCTGTTTCTGATTTTCAAAAATATTCTCAATACCTTCTAAGGTTTTAGTATTAATAACCTTGGCATTATAGTTATTGATCAGATTAGAATAAATAGTTCTCTTAATTGCTCTTTTTCCTACTTCTTTCCTTAACCTACCTCTATTACCGCCTATGCTTTCTGTATAAAGCTTTGATAAAAATGTGATAATCTGTTTAGGGTATCCATAAGCACTATTTCTCGTATTTGGATTAAAATGCTTAATCTTATATAATATCTCTCTTACACTCTCTCTATCTTCTCCTGATATCCTAACAACATAAAACATTCCATTACTCCTTCTTTCTTTTAGTGAGGAAGCAATACCCAATCTTAATAATAAATATGTTAATTGTGTTGCCAGCTTCTTGCTTTTTGTTGTAACAGAAACATCTGACTTAGAAATCTCACCATCCCCATCAAGATAACCCCCTAAAAAAGAAGATACAACACTCTCAGAAGAAAGAAAGATAGCTTCTGGAATAAACTTGCTTGAAGCATTACACTTATCAAGCCCTTCCATCATTGCTTTTGTCTGATTTCTCAATAAAATTGTATAGCAAGTTTTTTCTCTCCTATTATCTTCTCTTACTCTAGGCAGATAATTAAACTTCTTCTTAATATATGAACATATCCAATCTTTTATTGCTACATTTCCTGTAGATATAGAAAAGGGATTGCTAGTTCCCTCTGCTACAAACATTCCTAAAAAATAAGCATCCTCTTCATTATATTCTTTTTCAGTTTCTAAATCTAATTTTTTAGGAGATGCAATTAAATCTCCTTTCCTTAGGTCTCTTGCCTTTTTCCAATTAACACCATTATCAAAACCCAATAAACCATGTTTTGCAGTAACTTTTAACTGCCTTCCTCTTCTTGTTTTTATTAAATATAATTTCTTTACTTTTTCCTTATATAAACAAGATGTAGGCACCACCTGCAGTGTACCATTATGCCATGCCATAACCTTCACACTAGATGTAGGAACAGCAAACCCATCATCAACACTTATTTCCTTATTTTTATTATATTTGTTATATGTCGCTTCTATACTCTCAACATGCATCCTAGTATCATTAAAATAACAAACAGGTGTATCTTTTGAAACACATTTTCCACTACCATATGCTCCAAATGTTTCTGTTATTGCTTTAGTTTCTATCCCCTTTCCCCCGAGG
>JBNGDY010000095.1:0-2873 GCA_049975665.1 Candidatus Nanoarchaeia archaeon
GGGGGGGAGAATTGTGGAAATACCAGAAGATGTAAATGTAGAGGTAGATGGACAGAATATAATGGTGAAATCAGGAGATAAACAAATAGAAAGAGAATTCGCTAACCCGAATATTTCCATAGTTAAAGAAGGGCAGGAAATAAAAATTAGGCCAGAGAGGAACACAAAAAGAGAAGCTAAGCTTGCTGGCACAATACAAGCACATATTAGAAATATGATTAATGGTATGAAAGAGGATTATGTCTATAAATTAGAAATTTGTAATGTGCATTTTCCTATGAATGTTAAGGTTCAGGGAAATGAGGTTGTAATAAAATCATTTTTAGGTGAAAGCCAAGAAAGAAAGGCTAAGATTTTAGATAATGTTAAAGTAGATATAAAGGATAGTGAGGTCAGTGTTAGCTCATTTAATAGAGAAGCAGCTGGGCAGACAGCTGCTAATATAGAGAAAGCTGTTAAGGTACCTGGGAAAGATAGAAGAATCTTTCAAGATGGTATATTTATTAAAGAAAAGCCAGGGAGGGAGATATGAAATTTTTAAGAAAGGATTGGTATAAAAAGCCAAGGTTTAAGAGAAAGAAGAAACAGAAATGGAGATACCCTATTGGTTTACATAATAAATTGAGATTAGGTAAAATAGGTAGGGGCAAGAAACCAAGAATTGGATATAGTAATAATAAACAAGATAGAAATAAGATAAATGGACTGCAACCAGTTAGAGTAGATAATATAAAACAATTAGATAATATTAACAAGGAACAGGGCATAATTGTTGGGAAAGTAGGTAAAAGAAAAAAACAATTAATAATCAAAAAAGCTCAGGAAAAGAAATTAAATATCCTTAACCAGAAACATGCAACTAAGTAATAAAAAATCATTAGCAGCTAAAGTATTAAAAACAGGCAAGAATAGAATCATATTCACAGGTAGCTTGCAAGAAATTAAAGAAGCTATAACACGACAAGATATATTAGATTTACATAAGGCAGGAGCAATTAAAATTAGGGAGAAAAAAGGCAGAAAGAAAGTAGTTAAGAGAAAACATAGAAGAGGCATAGGAAAGGTTAAGAAGAGAGTTAAGAAAAGAAAACAAGAATATGTAAGATTGACAAGAAAATTAAGAGATTATGCACGATTGCTATTGAGTGTGGGGCAGATTGATAAAGAATCATATCAAAAAATAAGGAAGATGATCAGAGCAAGGAGATTTAGAAGTAAACGACATATGAAAGAAAGTCTGGAGGATTTAAAATGAGTTACAAATATAGAAAGGGTAAAAGAACATTAAAGAAAAGAAGGAAAGAAAATAAAACAGATTATAAAGCACGATTAAATATGTTAAAATCTGGGAAATTGAGAATGGTTGTTAGATTGACAAATAAATATATTATTTTACAGGCTGTTGAAAGTTATGAAAGTAAAGATAAGGTTATTGCTGGCATCACATCTAAACACTTATTAGATTATGGGTGGCAAGAGGGTAGTTTAAAGAATAAGAAGGCTTGTTATTTAACAGGTTATTTATTATCTAAGAAATTAAAAGGCAAAGAGCTTATCCTTGATATTGGTATGGCTGTTAGTCATCCAAAAGGCAGATTATATGCAGCTGTGAAGGGATTAATAGATGGTGGTGTTAAGATAAATGTTAATAAGGAGATGTTGCCTGAGATAGAAGATGATAAGATAAAGGAGAAAATAGATAAAAATGGTTGAAACAAATAAAGAAACAAGAGAACAGCAAGAGGAAACATGGGAAGATGAATGGATTCCAAAAACACAGCTTGGTAAGGAGGTTAAAGCAGGCAAGATTAAGAATATAGAAGAGATATTTGGTGCTACACGAAAAATTCTAGAACCTGAGATCGTTGACAAATTATTAGATATAAAAACAGACCTATTATTAATAGGACAGGCAAAGGGTAAATTTGGAGGTGGTAAGAGAAGGGCTTGGAAACAAACTCAGAAGAAAACAGAAGTAGGTAATATTCCAAAATTCTCTGTATTAGCTGTTGCTGGTGATGAACATGGTTATGTAGGCATAGGCAGAGGAGAGGCTAAGGAGACCTTTCCAGCAAGGGAAAAGGGTATTAGAAAGGCAAAATTAAATCTTATTAGAATTAAAAGAGGGTGTGGTAGTTTTGATTGTTCTTGTCATGAAGAGCATAGCATACCTTTTAGTGTTGAAGGTAAATGTTCATCTGTTAGAGTAAAATTAATGCCTGCATCACAAGGTACTGGTTTAGTTGCAAGTGATGAATTAAAAAGGATATTAAGACTAGCAGGTATTAAGGATGTTTATAGTAAGACCTATGGTAAGACTAAATCTACAATTAATCTTGCTAAAGCATGTATGGACGCATTAAATAAATTATCTAAAATAAAATGATAATAGTATTAAGAATATCAGGCAGAGTAGGGCAGGCAAAAGCAATAGAGGAGACTCTAAATAGATTGGGATTAAAGAGGAAATTTTCATTTATATTAGTGGATGAAAAAGATAGTATTAAAATGGGCATGATTAAGAAAGTAAGAGAACATGTGAGTTACGGAGAGGTAGATGAGAAGCTTGCTGAAAAATTAAAAGGTAAGAAAGGTTTGCATCCACCACGAGGTGGTTTTAAGAAATCTACTAAATTAGAATACCCAAAAGGCATATTAGGTAAGAATAAAGATATTAATAAATTAATTGAGAGGATGTTATGAAACGAAAGAGATTAAGAGGTAGCAGAACAGCAGGTTATGGTGCTAGACAGAAACATAAAGGGCATGGTAATCAAGGTGGGCATGGTATGGCTGGTTCTGGTAAGAGAGCTGATCAAAAAAAATTGCAATTGTTATTACGCGCTAAGAAGAAGGGTATGAAGTATTTTGGC
>JBNGDY010000096.1:0-2862 GCA_049975665.1 Candidatus Nanoarchaeia archaeon
GAAAAACATTGGAATTAATTACACGCCCCTGGCTTCAGCCCGTGGGTAGTTGACATTAATGTTTTAATAATACTATACTAATAAAGCAAGTGCAATAAATCCAAGACACTAAGCAATCACTTATAGCATCTCTAAATATTTCCTCTTTATATTATATTTAAGAGGTTGGTGTTTATAAATATTATTTAAATAATTTTTCCTGATTAGACAAGCCTGCTTTAATATCTTTTATTGCTTTGTGCATCTTTTTTTCCTTAGCACGGGAAGCATAATAATATGACTCATCTCGTGTATTTTTTGTTACTAAAATTTTTAATGCACCTTTCTGGAGCCTAGCTGTTCTGCCTCGCCTTTGAATAGCCCTTATTGCAGAGGGGATAGGTTCATAAAAAATGACTAAATCTACTTCTGGTATGTCTAAACCTTCTTCACCTATTGATGTTGATATTAGGCAGTTTATTTCTCCACTTGCAAATTTTTCAATTAATTGTTTTTGTTGTTCTTGATTTAATCCTGTTGTTTTATTGCCTGATGTTTTCTTAGCTTGTCCTACAAATATTTCTGGTTTTACTTGTTTTGGTAAGGAGCTTTTAATTTTATTAACAGTATCTCGATATTGTGAGAAGATGAGGATTTTCTTGTCTTTATTTTGATTTATAATTTCTACTAATTTATCTAATTTTGGGTGTTCTTTTTCTAATGACAATGCTAGAGTATATGCTTTATTAAATTGTTTATTGCTAGCTATTTTTTGTGATGCTTTTGATGCTTGTTGTTCTGCTTGTTTGAATAAGCTTCTCATATATGTTAGAAATGATTCAAGTGTTTGTGTTTCTAGTAATTCAAGTGCATGCTGTAATTTTATTGCTTGTGCACAGACTGAGGCAGCTGCATAGAGATTCATTGATTTGTTGGTGTTGAGTGCTTTGAATATTCTTTTCTGGCAGTCTAATAGTGTTTTTTTATTAGCTTGTCCAAATAGGATTTGCCTATTTTTTAATTCATCTACTTTTTTCTCATATATATTAATTAATAATTGTCTGATTTCTTCAAATTCAGATGGCAGATTAACAGCAATCTTCTCAAATTCTAATTCTTGTATATATGGTTTGACATCTTCACTTTCTCTTGTTCTTATCTCTACTTCCTTGATGCCTAAGTTGTTGCAGACATTTTGAATGGTTTGTTTATCTGCACCTGGTGAGGCTGTTAAGCCGAGTATGTGTGGATGATTAGCTTGTTGTTTGTATTTTTGTGCTATGAAGTTGTAGGCATAATTTTTCAAGCATCTATGTGCTTCATCTTCTACTAGAAGAGAGACATCTTCTAGGGTGTATAGGTTTTTTTTAATGTCATTGGCAATGCATTGTGGTGTTGAGAAGATGAATTCGGCTGTCTGCCAGATTTTCTTTCGTTTTTCAGCTGGTGTTTTACCTGTGAAGAGTTGCATATCTGCCCGACCATCTGGGAGAAGATTTTGAAATGTTTTAAAATGCTGTTCTATTAATGGTTTTGTTGGGGATAATAGTAGTATTTTTTCTAAAGGATATTGTTTAAATCTTTCAATAGCAAGCAGGACTGCTATTAGTGTTTTGCCTGTGCCTGTTGGTAAGATAACAAGACAGGATTTTTTCTTACATGTTTCTAAAATTGCTTGTTGATATGCTCTAGGTTTGATTGGAAGTTCCATATTAATAGAAATTGTAGAGAGTTTATAAATTTGCTTAGGTTATTGGGCTGGATTAGATAATAACTAGACTCCAGCTTAAGAATAAACCTGTTATGATTAGCATGATTATCCATATGAGTCTTGAACCAAATAATATTTTACTACCATCTAAATTGCCAATAGGGATTATAGACCAGAATGCAAAATAGATATTGAGTCTTGCAAAGAATTCAAAACCTGCTATATATCCAATAATAGCAAGTACAAGATTGGCTATTATGCCTGCTGTTGCTAAGCATGTAAGATGCCAGTCAGTTATTTCTGTAAACCTATATAAGCCATGTCTTTTAGCTGCTCTTTCTGTTTTTGGTGAGACATCAAATTCTAATATGCTGAGCCAGATTAGTAAGCCTTTGGTTAAGAATATTAAAAGCAAAGGAAGCCAGAGCATTGGTATTGGTTTTTTAAAATGTGAGTCTTTTCTAAACCAGTATTGATACCATGCCCAGAATTTTAAATTAAGATTAGCTTCATAATAGTAGGCAAGTATTTCCTTGACAAGAACATTGACACTAATAATTATTAAGAAGCTGATAATGCCTGTTAATATTAATGATGGAGAAGGGTATGCAACTACTAGTCCAAGAATAGATGCAGTAATGATAATAATCAATAGTTTATTAATGACTTGAGGAATTTTGAGTTTATGCATGTTTTATTTAGGGTGATGATTTTTATAAACTTATTGTATTCTTTATGTTCTAATCTTGTCTATTATATTGTGAAGTATCGAAATATATTTAAAGGCCCATCTCTTGAATGAGATATGTTAAGAATAAAGAGATTGAGTGAGGTTTTAAATAAGAATGTTTATACAGATTCAGGTGATTTATTTGGGTTTGTAGAAGAGGTTAATTTAGTTGATAATAAGATAGATGGTTGGAGAATTGCTGCTTCTAGAAATTCTAATATGGGAGAGGTATTAAATGGGGCTAGAGGGATTATTGTGCCTCATCAATTTATTAGAGCTATTGGGGATATTATTCTTATAAATAGGAATGCTGTTCCTCAGCAACAGCAAGAAGAAGAATTGCCTGAGGAAGAAGAGCTTGTATAGGGTTTTTGATGCACTGCTATTAATTAGAAGCAGGTTAGATAGTTTTAGTAATAGTTTCTTATTTGAGAGGCAGGCC
>JBNGDY010000097.1:0-2838 GCA_049975665.1 Candidatus Nanoarchaeia archaeon
GATAAAGAGGTGGAAGGCATTTAAAAGGCATTTATCACAAGTAAAAAAGAATTGCAAGAAAAAGGATTGGAAATGCAGGCCTAAACAAAGACAAGCCTTACTACATTGGGCTTATGATTCAAGGAAAATTTAAATATTCTAATAGATTGCTATCTTTATCTAATATGGGTTTGTATCTTATTTGGTGGTGTTGATTGTTTATTGGTTGAGAGTTTGGATTTATATGTTTAGCCATATCTAAGTTAAATAAGGGGTAATGCAAAGACTTATAAAACACCCCTAATTAAGGTTATAAGGATAGATTATTACTATTCTTTAGATATGATGGCTAGTGTAGAACAAGGAGATAAGGTTAAAGTAGAATTTGAAGGTAAGTTAGATTCAGGAGAAGTTTTTGATTCTTCTAAAGGAGAGCAGGCACATCCTATTGAATTTGTAGTTGGTGAAGGCCTGGTTATTAAGGGGTTTGATGAAGCTGTTTTAGGTATGGAAGAAGGACAGGAAAAGGAATTTTCAATTAAGCCTGAAGATGCATATGGACAAAGAAGAGAGGAATTAAAAAAAGAAATACCTAAATCATCCTTACCAAAAGGACAAGAACCTAAAGAGGGTATGGCCTTAATTGTTCAAACACAACAAGGACATAAAATGCCTGTAAAAATTGATAAAGTTAAGGATGATAGTATTGTATTGGATTTAAACCATCCATTAGCAGGACAGAATTTGAATTTTAAGATAAAGGTAGTAGGAGTAGAATCTAATTCTAAATAAATGTAAGGAGGTTTAAAATGAAAATATTTGTAGGAAATTTACCATGGGCTGTTGATGATGCTAAATTAAAGGATATGTTTTCCCAATTTGGTGATGTGTCAGAAGCCAGTATTATAACAGATAGATTTACAAAGCGTTCAAAAGGATTTGGTTTTGTAACATTTGGTAGTGATGAAGCTGCTGAAAAAGCTATTCAGGAAATGAATGGTAAGGAAGTAGAAGGTAGAGAGTTAAAGGTAGATAAAGCTAAACCAAAGGAAGAGTAATTAGAGGTGTTTTTTTATTTTTATTGTTTTTAATTATGTGTATGGTGATGCTGCTATTTTAGTTTTTCCTGGACTCTATTAAATAATTCAGCAGGGATAATTGGTTGGTGACTACCTTGTGATTCATTATTATCAAATTTAATCTTGCCAATATATGTTTTATTTTTTAATAGTTTTTTTATGCCTGTTGTTGTCATATTATGTTTTTTTGCTAATTGTGTAAGGCTAATAGGTGTGTTGAGAAATTCTTCAAAGATTTGTTTAACTTCTTCTGCATGTTCTGGGTCTGGAACAAGTTTTTTATCCACTAGTTTATATCCTCTTGGTGCTTTTGTTAGGTGAAATCCCTTATAATGTCTCTCAATCATTCCTTTTTTTGTGTTCTTGGAAATTGAATGTTGAGCTTGTCTAAATGTATTTAAAATTTGCCAATCAATCTTTTCTTGTAAATATTTTTTAAATTTTTTCTTATTTTGGGGGGCATATTTGTGACATATAGAACAAAGGGTTATAAGATGTTCTGGATTGTATATGTTATTTTCTTTTTCCCCAGCTTCTGAATTGATATAGTGGATTTCTAAATCATCACCTCTTAGATCGTGAAAATTACATTTCTGACAAGTATAATTATCTCTTAAAAAGATCTGGTGTTTAATTTTATCAGGTATTGTATGATTCATTTGTTATTTTTTATGATTTATTTGCTTTATTAAAGAGTTCCTGGGTTATTAGTGGTTTATGCTTTCCTTTAAATAACTCTCCTTTATACTTGACCTTGCCTGTATAAATAGGGTTTTTGATTATTTGGTAAAGTGTAGAAAAAGGAAGATTAAATTTCTTAGATATTTCTTTATAATCTACACCATTAATCCACATTTCAAAGATTTGTTTAACTTCTTCTGCATGTTCTGGGTCTGGAACAAGTTTTTTATTTTGATATACATATCCAAAAGGAGCTCTATGAACTGCTTCTCCTGATTTGATTTTTTTATCAAATGCAAGCTCTACTCTTTCTTTTACCATTCCTCTTTCTAGTTGAGCAAAAACCCCTATAATCTGGAAAAATGCTTCACCCATAGCAGATGTTGTGTCTATTTGTTCTGTCACAGATGTAAAGTTCACATTTTTTTCTTTTAAATCATCTAAAACCATAATAAGGTCTCTTAATTTCCTAGAAAACCTGTCTATCTTATAGACTAATATAATATCAAATTTTAATTCTTTAGCATCTCTTAATAAGAGCTCTAATGCTGGTCTGTTAAGGGTTCCTGCTGAATATCCTGCATCTCTATAGACTTTAAAGATTTTCCAATCTCTAGCTTCACAAAATGCTTTACATCTCTCTACCTGGGCATCAACACTTAATCCTTCTTTTGCTTGCTCTTCTGTGCTTACACGCACATAAATAGCAGCTCTGGGTTGTTGTTGGGTTTTTGATGGCATTTTCTTGTTTTTATGTGTATACTTAGGGTTTTTCTTTCTTGGAAGGGAACCCTTATTGAATAGATATTATACCCTTATTGGAATAAGTATATAAATTTTATGGATTTTTAGGGTTTTTAGTTGATTTTTTGTGATTTTTATTAGGGTTTATGTAAGATTGTGTATTAAGGTTAGGTTTGTGAAAAGAGTTGATTTAAATATAGTTTATTTTAAAATGGGTTGGATGGTGTGTAAAAGGAAATAGCAATCTTGTTAGTATTTTAATGTTTAATTTAGGGTCAGCATAGATATTATTAGTATTAATTATTTGCCTGCCAGCTACTTATTTTTGTTATGGGCTGGTGGTTGTGCACTAAGG
>JBNGDY010000098.1:0-2794 GCA_049975665.1 Candidatus Nanoarchaeia archaeon
ACTGGCTGATTAAATGACAGTGTTAACTTGCCTCCTGCCTGTCCTGCTCTGTTCTTTAGGATATAGACTTCCATATCTACTACAGGCTGCCTGGCTGGAGTGCCAGAGCCTTCCTGCTGCTCTCTATCGTCTACTGCCTTAGTGTATAGGCCTAAGACTAAGTTAGCATCCTGCTCTATGTCTCCTGACTCTCTCATGTTATCCAACTTAGGCCTGGAGCCTCCAGTCTTATCTCTTGTCAGCTGAGCTCCTAAGATGATAGGTATGTCATGACTGACTGCCTGCTCTAAGAGAAGGCTGGAGATATACTTGATATCCAGGTATCTCTGGCCATCCGACTTCCTGCCTAGTGGTATCCTCTGGATATAGTCCACTATGACAGCTCCTGTATCTCCTCTGGAGGCTAAAGTATCTATAACAGTGGCTAAGTCATCAGCTCTATACATCACATCACTCACTGAGAGCCTTCCTGTTAAAGTTAACTCCTCATATTCTGCCAGAGCTGCCTCTATATTTTTATTAGAGCCTCTCTTATCCTTCATGTAGTTGATATAAGCTCCAAAGTTAGTCAGCTCATGGAGCGTCTCTCCTGCCTGTATCATGATGAGCTTCAGTGCTATAGCCTTCCTGGCTTCTTCATAGCTGAAGTAGTAGAACTTCTTCTCAGGATAGGCTCTCATCATGTTAGCCAGGATATTAAGCTGGAGAGTAGTCTTCCCATGTCCAGGCCTGCCAGCTATGATAGTTAGAGCTCCTACTGGTATCCTGGCCATATCATCCAGCTTCTGGTAGCCAGAAGTCATGGCTGGAGTGGTAGAGATGATATCTGTAGTCAAGTCATCCAGGAGATAAGGCTCAGGAGGCTCTATGCCTCTGCTTACTCTGACTTCTCTCAAAGCTCTGGCCAGTGTGTCTTCAGCTCCAGTGATATCTGCTGCCTCAGTCTTCTCCTGGATATCTCTCAGGTAGCCTGACAGAACAGCCTGAGTCCTTCTGGTATAAGCTGACTGCTTAGCCTTCTCCAGCCTGCTCTCCAGCTCCTCATCAGAGAGCTCTGTAGCCTCCTGGAGGCTGTTTCTGAAGCCTTTAGCATCTATCACATCCTCAAGCTCTGTATAAGCCTCTAGAGCCTCTTCTAGTGCCTTATCCATGCCTCTATCAGTGGAGATATCATGCCTGGAGACTATCCTTCTGGCCATCCAGCCAGCTCCTCTCTCAGCCTTATCCAGTGCCTCCTGGAAGGCTTCAGCTCCTGCCTTCCTGACAAGCTCATCAGCATCCTTATAGCCTTCTGGCAGAGAGATGACATAAGCTCTCATACTTGTTTTAGCCAGACTTCTGAGCATCTTCTCAGTGGCTCTCTGGCCAGGCTCATCCATATCCAGAGCCAGAAGTATCTCTTTAGTGCCTACTGCTTCTAACATATGGAGCTGAGCAGCTGAGAGGCTAGTGCCTCCTACAGCCACTGCTTTAAAGCCTTTATAGTTGAGATAAGCAGCATCCAGGACTCCCTCCAGGAGGATGAGCTGCTCAGAGCCTCTGACTGAGCTAAAGCCTATCATGCCTTCATCCTTCTTCATGCCATAGCTGTATTTATACTTAGGCAGTCCTTTAGCCTTCAGCTCCTCAGCAGGCATAACAGCTCTACCTACTATGCCTGTAGCTCTTCCAGCAGCATCTCTCCAGAGGAGCGTCAGCTGATAGTCTTCTCCAAAGCCTTTTGTAAGCAGTCCAGACTCCCTCATCTCCTGCTCAGCGTAGCCTTGCTTCTGGAGATACTCCTGGAGAGCCTGCCTATCTGTATAAGCTCCTAGCTCCATGCCTTCCATATCATCCAGGCTGTAGCCTCTCTCCAGGATATAGTCTACGACTGCCTGAGAGCTGTTCTTATAGTCTCCATAGAAGGTATCCATGAAGTAAGCCTGAGCAGCCTCCAGGATATCAGCCTTCTTAGTGTAGGACTGATAAGCCTTCTGGCTCTGAGGAGACAGCTCCACTCCAGCAGCCTGAGCCAGCTCCTGGAGAGACATCATGAAGTCATAGCCTTTAGTCTTCTGTAGGAAGTCTATCCAGTCTCCAGACTCTCCACACTTCCAGCATCTCCAGACTGGCTTCCTGCTGTTATAAGAGAACTTGCCAGGCTTGCCACAGATAGGACAGTCAGTCAGTGTCTCCTGGCCTTGCCTCTTAGCATCTCCTAAGCCTGAGAAGAGCTCATCCTGGTAGCCTCTAGCCAGCAGGATAGAGTAGATATTCTGTATGTCTGTCATCGTTTTGTCTCCTAGACTTATGTCTGTAATTCTATCTTTATGGCCATACACTGCCTTAGAGGCTCCTGGTGCCAGTGGCAGCTCCTGCTGTATCCTAGTTAAACACTCCACTTAAGTCATCGAAGTCTTTATCTAAGCCTCCTAAGCCTTTATCTCTCATCTGCTTATCATAGTCCTCAAAGCTCTTCTGATATTCTCTCTCCAGCCTATAAGCCACTTCACTAGGAGTCTCCTGTTTATCAGTTAACTTGTGAGTCTCATAATCGAAGCCTAGCTCTACATGGCCATCCTTAAAGCCTATTTTATCGAACACGCGATTAACTACAGCCTGACCAGAGCCGAAAGCCTCATTAACTTCTTTAGCTTGACTCTCTATTTCTCTGAGCGCCTGGAGTGCATCTTGCTCAGCTGCTGTCTGCTCTCCAGTCTCCACTTTTACCTCAGCCTGCTTAATGTCTTCTACCAGTCTCTCTCTGCCATCTGTATAGAGCTCATCTCCTGAGAACTTATCTGCTATTAAGCCT
>JBNGDY010000099.1:0-2730 GCA_049975665.1 Candidatus Nanoarchaeia archaeon
AGATATTTCTGTTTTACTTTTAATGCCAATAATTCAAGAAGAACCAAAAAACAATGAATATTATCCTCCCAAGGAAAAACAATGGCAACAATATTATTGTTTATCAGATGTATATAAAAAATCTGGATATCAATTATATGAAGAATTACAACAAATGGATATTGAATCTAGATTGAAATATATTGATGAAATATTGAGAGAACTGGTTTCAGATAAAAAATCAAAGAAAAAAACCACGGAACAAATTATAGGGAAAAATATAATGAATATGCTTAAAGAAGAAAACAATGTTTATCCATATAAAACAAAATATGTTATTCATGATCATTATGCTACCCATCATCATTTTGATTTAAGAATTAAAAAAGGAAATAAATTGCCTTCTTGGGCATTACCAAAAGCTTACATACCACAAAATGATGGAGAAAAAATATTAGCTGTTAGAACACCAGATCATGATTTATATTGGATGACATTTAAAGGTGAAATACCAAAGGGAGAATATGGTGCAGGTAAAGTAGATATTTATGAATCTGGTGAATGTATTATTCATAAATGGTCAGATCATATTATTGTAGAATTTTTAGGAGAAAAAGCAAAGGGTTTTTATTCTTTAATTAAAACTAAAGGTGATAATTATTTATTACTTAGAATGAATCAAGAAGAGGCCCAAGAAAGATATAGGAGGTTATAATTTATGTCTATATTTACTCCTACAAGTAATTGGTCAGAAATACAGGAGAGAACTATAGATCCACAAAGTAAATATGATTCAGATATTGTTAATCAGATTACTGCTGTTGGTGGTGGAGAAAGATATAAGGTTACAGGTTTATTAGCAGATCTTGTTTATGATACTGATGATGATATTCCATTTTTACATGTTACATCTGGAATAGCAGTTAAAGATTATGTTGTAATTCAATTTACAGATGAAAGTTATGTTTCATTTGGTGAACCTTGGCCTGTGACTCAAGGAAATTATTATCTTGTTATATATTATAAATATGAAAAACAGGTCCCTCCTCCTGAAGCAGAATTAAGATTTATCACTGAAGCAAATTATGATCCAGAATATCATTTTCCATTATATAAAATTGTTGTTAATGGTGAAACTTTTCCTGATGATATTTATATGGAACAATTAGAATTTGGAAAAAATGAAGAAAGAGAATATGTTTTTGTTGAAAGAATGTCTTCGGAATATCAATATACTTCCGAATCTGGTGGAGAAACATCAATTGATATTACACAATATTACAATGAATATACAAAAGAATATGCAGTTTATATAAATGGTATTTATCAAAGAGAAGGTTCTGATTATACAGTAGATCATGTACAAAGAAGAATTATTTTATCTGTACCACTAGAGACTAATGATTATTTGGTGTTTATGTCAAGACAATGGGGAAGACCAAATTCAGATTTATCTTCATTTTATAGTCAAGAAGAATTAAACAATGGTGTATTAGATATAAGATATTATACAGAAACAGAAATAGATGATTTCTTTGAAGGTGAAGATACAGGAAAAAAACAAGTTGATTGGAATAGAATTTTAAACACACCAACATCAATGGCTGGTTATGGTATAGATGATGGTGTAACAAATGTAGATTTAACAACACATGCTGATACAACAATTAATGTACATGGAATAGTTGATAGCTCAGATCTTGCATATAAATCTGGATCAGTAAATCAATTTTCTGATATAACAAGCCCGGGTTCAGAAATAGAAGATGCTGTTGATAAAAAACACGAGCAAAACACAGACACAGGAACTGGTTCAGATACTTTTCAAATTGGAATAGATGGACCAATAATAAAAAATAATATAGGTAATTTTCAGTTAAGAAATAATTTAGATGATGATTATGTAAATTTAGAAGTTGCAAATTTAACTGTGCACGGAACAACAACTACATTATATACAGAAGAAGTAACAATAGATGATAATATTTTATTATTAAATTCAAATGTAACTGGAACACCAACAGAAGATGCAGGTCTTGAAATTGAAAGAGGAGATTTAAATAATGTAAGTATTATTTGGGATGAAGATACTCTTCTTTGGAGAGCTGGTTTTACTGGAACAGAAAAAGCATTAATTAGAGAAGATGATATGGTAGTTTTATATGGACAAGTAAATGGTTCCGGAAATTTTAATTCTGATGGTGTTGCTTCTATTGCTACTATAATAGATATGTCTTCATTAGATGAAACTGTTGATGGTGGTGGAGCAATTTTCGCTGCTTTCAATGGAGGATTTGCAGATACTCCGGAAGAAGAATTTATATTAAAATATAAAGTAGATGGTGGAAATGCTGCTGGAGATGCTTAATTTTTATAATAATGTAAAGATAAGGGAGGAAAATTAGATGGCCTTTTCAAAGGTGTTAGCAAGAAGAGATACAACTGCAAACTGGTTATTGGCTAATCCTATACTTGAGCTTGGTGAATTTGGATATGAAACAGATACAAGATTGTTGAAATTGGGTGATGGTGTTTCTGTATGGACAGATTTACAATATTTAGCAGTAGACACACATAATAATGATTCCCACTCAGAAACATATATAACTGCTGGTGGTGTTACATTTGAAAATCTAGATTCTAATGGTGATGTTGGATCTGCAGCAGGAACTTTATGTGCTGGAGATGATGAAAGATTATCTGATGCAAGAACACCAACTGTTCATGATAATACCTATCATAGTGCAACAT
>JBNGDY010000100.1:0-1319 GCA_049975665.1 Candidatus Nanoarchaeia archaeon
GTACATATATTGTTTAAAACATGTATAAGATTAGGATAATTTATTTCTTCTTGTGCATCTTGGATAATAGATTTTAATTTAAAGAATTCCCTTTCCAAATCTTTATGTTCTTGTTTTATGGCTTCAACTTCTTGTTTTAGATTCATTACTTATAAACTTTATATCCCTTTCTCACCTTTTCCTTCACTTTCAAGCCTACTTCATCACCTTTCTTAGCTTCTTCTACATTCTCGTGATTAATTTGCATGCTTTCTACTTCTTGTGTGAAGTCAGTATCTTCTCCACCTTTGATGTGTATACTGTCACCTACTTTTAGAGGGGCTGTTAGCTTAATAGCAGCTACTCCTACTTTTTCAAAATAGTTGCTTATTTCTCCTATTTCTTGTTCTTCTACCATGTATGTTAAAAGGCAGCAGGATATTTAAGTTTTTGGATAATCCAGATACTTTTTCTGTTAAGATTTTTATTGCTTCTTTTTCTCTATTACACCATTCTAAGAAATAAGAACTAGGTTCTCCTTTTGCAAAATCACAATTTATTATTCTTGCATTTAAATAATAACATTTATTCCCTTCTCAACAACATTCTGTAATAGGTTCTAATCCTTTTTCTTTAAGAATTCTTAATGCTTCTTTTCTAGTTGCTTCTTTAAATCCAGGTAGATGATAGCTATCTATGCTAATATATATAAATGGAAAATATGGGGTTTAAATATGTTTGGCAAGATTTATATATAGTATTTCTATATTATATAATGAGATTTAAGGGTTTGGGTTGTTTAGTTTTGCTTGCTAGCTTACTAGGATGTGTTGATAAGCAAGCACTAGATATTTTAGAGCAGGAGGTAATGCCTTGTTGTACTTATTCTGGTGAAAAGCAGGCTGTAGGACAGATTATTAATAATATCAGAGAGAATAAACTGCTTGCCAGAGATGCTGAGCCATTATTAAGAAGATATGGATATGAGGTAGAGCATCCGGATAAGTATAGGGAAGCTGTTGATAGATTAGTTAGATAAAAAAATATATAAATGCTTTTTCTATCTAATTTTATGGAAATAATGACAAATACTAATATGTATGTGTTATTAGTTCTGCCTCTAGTGTTATAGAGGTCATTTTTCTCTTTTCTAAAATGACTCAGCTATTACTTGATAAAGTGCCTATTAGGGATGGTGAATTTTCTAGAATTCCAGAAGCTACACATTTCTTATTAAGAAGAGGATATTTATATCAATATTATGCTGATAGAGTAGATAGTCCTAAGATGAGGCAGATACCTGAAAATACAAATACAATTAGGTTTAGGAGGGCTAGGAG
>JBNGDY010000100.1:1340-2694 GCA_049975665.1 Candidatus Nanoarchaeia archaeon
TTATGGAGAGGCATATTTTGTTAATCATAGAGGGAATATTTTAAAAACATACAGAACATATAATGGCAATGGATTTTAATAAGATTGATAAGAAATGGCAGCATAGATGGGAGAAAGAGAAGGCTTTTGAAGTTAAGAAAGGCAAGTATAAATATTATGTATTAGAGATGTTTCCTTATCCATCTGGTAGTGGTTTACATGTAGGACATGCTTTTAATTATACATTAGGGGATATTTTTACTAGGTTTAAGAGAATGCAAAACTACAATGTATTGCATCCTATGGGTTATGATGCATTGGGTTTGCCTGCTGAAAATGCTGCTATTAAAAATAATGAGCATCCTAAGGAGCATATTAAGAAAGCTATTAATTATTTTTCTAAACAACAAAAAGCATTAGGATTAAGTTATGATTGGACTAGGATGGTGAATACGAGTAATCCAGAATATTTTAAATGGGATCAGTGGATTTTTTTAAAAATGTTTGAGAGGGGGCTTGCATATAAGAAAAAGTCTCCTGTTAATTATTGTCCAAAATGTAAGACTGTATTAGCTAATGAACAGGTTCATAATGGTAAATGTGAGTATCATTCAGATACTGATGTAGAGGTTAGACATTTAGAGCAGTGGTATTTTAAGATTACTGATTATGTAGATGAATTAAATGATTTTTCTAAGCTCGAGAAATGGCCTTTACTTATTAAAAAGTTACAGAAGAATTGGATTGGTAAATCTAAGGGTATAGAAATAGATTTTGAGATTGATAAAGGTATAAAAAATTGCATTATCATTCATGGTTCTCCTTCAAAAGATAGAACAAAAGAAAAAGATTATGTTCCTAACAACTTAGAACACTGGATTCCTTGGTTAAAGGACAAACTTGAAGAGAAGGGTATTGAAGTAAAAAATCCTGAAATGCCTACCCCATGGGCCCCTAAATATGAGGAATGGAAGAAAATCATGGATAGATTTGATATTAATGAGGGTAGTGTTTTAATTGGACATTCTGCAGGAGGTGCTTTTTTAGTAAAATGGCTTAATGAAACTGGGAAGAAAATAAAAAAACTAATATTAGTGTCTCCAGGAAAAGAAGGTAATGAAAGCAATGAAGTATTAAGTGATTTTTATAAAATAAAATCTAAGAAAGATATAACAAAGAATATTGAGGAAATTTCAATTTTCACAGCTGATGATGATATTGATTATCATATACCTAATGCTTATAAGTATAAAGAAGAGTTAAATGGAAAATTAATCCATTTAGGAGAAGGTTATGGACATTTTTGTGAAAAACAAATGGGTACAAAAGAATTTCCAGAGTTGTTAAACGAAGTTATAGAGATATGGCCAATCTT
>JBNGDY010000101.1:0-2683 GCA_049975665.1 Candidatus Nanoarchaeia archaeon
TTCTAATGCTTTTTCTATAGATTCTGAGGCCTTATATGGTCCCGAATATTCGTTTAATTTCGGTTCTTTTGAATATTCATGAAGTTTTCTTGCATCATCTTCCTTTATTTCTGTTAAATAAATCCTGCTTCCCATAATTTTTATTTTCATATTAATTCTAAAATAAGTTAATTTTTATAGTTTATGATTTCTCTAAAAATATTAGTAAAAAAGTCCAAATCATTTAAATCAATATTCTCATTTGGCTTATGGCAAAATTTATAATTCCCTGCTCCAAAAACAATGGCATCCCCAAATTTATTAAATAATCCTGCTTCTGTCCATCCAGCAAAAGAGTTATTAGAAATTCTAGTTGAAGGGTCTAATGAATTAATCATTCTAATTAGTCCGCTGTCTTTTGAAGTTTTACTTGGAGGGTTTGAATAAATAACTCTCCCATACTTCTTTAGTTTTGTTTCTTCCTCAAAAAATGCTTCTCTTTCTTCTGGATTAAACCTACTTTGAATTTTTTGCCCTTCAAAAGTTCCTTCTAAATAGCCTTTTTGACTTAAATAAACTAACCTGTTGGTTGGTTCTGGAATAATTATTTGCGATTTTGGGAAATTTACTTTTCCCAGTAAATCTCTAGCTCCTTGTGAATTGTCTTCTTCTGAGCCAACAAAAACAAAATATGTATCTCTTGAGGGTTTGCAATTTATCGAGGAAGCTATTAAACAAGCGACGCTCCCTTTCATATCACTCGCACCTAAACCATAAATTTTATTTTCTTTTTGATAAGGCATTAGGAGATTTGTAATCCAACCCTCCTGAATCCCTACAGTATCTGTATGTGAAACAAAAACTAAAGGTTCTTTATTCTTTCCCTCAATTTTTACTAATAAATTATTCATTTTAACTCCATTAACAACATAGTCGAATTTTTGAGAATCCTGAAAATAATTTTGTATGTATGAGGTTATGCCTGCATTACTCTTGTGAGTTTGACTATCTATAGAAATTAAATCTTGAAGTATTTTATTTGTTTCCATTTTCTTTAGAGTTCTTTAAGAATTCTCTTGCTTTTGTTTCATATAATTCTGGATTTGCGGAAAGTTCCCACATTGCTTCCAAAATACCTTCTTTATATTCTCCACACCTAACATATGGAGAATTTATGTCGCCAGTATTAGAATAAGTTTCTCCCCTACAAAAACCTCCACAAAAGTATTTAACATCGCAAGAAGGGCATTCATCATTCATTTTGTCTACACTTAAAGATTTTAATCTTGAATTTATCGGATTATCTTGGGTAATTTCTTTAAATGAATCCTCCCTAATATTTCCTAACTTAAATTTTTCAAATCTCATATTTGGGCAGGCATAAACATCTCCCAAATGAGAAACAAAATAAGTTCCTCTAGAACCTGTTCCACAATAATGAGATTTTACATTACAAGCTAAGCCCCCCATGAAATTTAATAAAGAAGTTCTGTTTAATCTTTGACTGTATAGAGGATCAGATTTCACTAAAGAGAATAATTCATTATAAAGATTTTTTTCAGGAACAGGCTCTATTCCAAATTGACGAACTCTTCCCATCAAAACAACTGGTACTGGATTTATTCCTTGCAAATTATAATCTCTTGTTTCCATGACAACATCTTTTAATTCCTTATAATTTTCTTTATGACAAAGCATATTGATTGAGGTGTTTATCCCAGAATCTCCTAATTTTGCTATGGCTTCAAGTGTTGGTCTATATGTTCTTTTTCCCCTAATTTTTTCGTGACTTTCTTGTAGACCATCTAAGGAAACGCAAATTTGTAACCCATCATAACCCTTTAATCTTTGAATATGGTCGTCATTTATTAGTAACCCATTAGAATTTATTAAAGTTCTAAATCCTCTTTTTCTAATTCCATCAACAATATCATTTATATCACTTCTTTTGAATGGCTCTCCTCCTGTTAAAACAACTCGTTTTCCTCTCAAATCTGATTTATGCATCTCTTGTAAATCGTCTAAAGTTTTTTCGATTTCACTTAAACTAATCTCTTTTCCTCTTGATTTTCCTGCATCAATGTAACAATGTTTGCATCGCAAATTACAATCAAGAGTTAATTCTAATTCTAAAGCATCATAAACTTCCCAGATTCTTTTATTCGGGACTAATCGTTCTATATCTCCTTTTTTGCCATCTTGGGAAATTACTCCATTTTTGATTAAATCACCTATTAAAGATTTAGTATTTGGTCCTAAATTTGCAAAAAATTCTTCTGATTGAATTCCTTTTTCTAAATCGCTCATTAGTGGTTCAAATTGTTTATTTGCTACAAACCAATAAGGCACATTACCAAATATATAGAGAACTCTATCACCTCTATAATGCCTAGCTAAAGAGGTATCTAATTTTAATTCCATTTTCGAAGCTTATTGTCCGTTTTTTACACAGAACTTATTGTCCGTGATATCGCATAGCAGAATATGATTCAACCTCAAGCTCAACACTTGTATTTCCAGGTCTGTAGACCACTAACGAGTCTGCATCCCTTTCAACAGGTTTTAGTTCTCTGCTATCTCTTTCAACGGTAACGTAACTTCTTTGTTCTAAAGTTTCGTTTGCCATGAAAAAAGTAAATATTTGAAATTTGTCAACTACCCACGGGCTGAAGCCAGGGGCGTGTAATTAATTCCAATGTTTTTC
>JBNGDY010000102.1:0-2671 GCA_049975665.1 Candidatus Nanoarchaeia archaeon
GACTACATATAACAGAGATGGTATATTTACTGGATGGAAAGATGCAAGATTAACTAAGAAAGGTTTTAAACAAGCTAATCAAATAGCTAAACAATTAAAGAAAAAGAAATTCCAGGCTGGTTTTTATACATCATTAACACGGAGCTGGCAGACTCTAAAACCTGTTATTAAGCACCATCCTGAATGTGTTTTCTTAATCAGGGATGATAGGATGATTGAAAGAAGTTATGGTGATTTAGAAGGCATGTCTCATAAGCAATTTATTGAAGAAGTAGGAAAGAAAGATATTAAATTTTTAAAAGAAAAAGGTGATGCTTTAGAAAATCTTGCCCCAAAATTAAAGGAACAGCTTGAAAATATGTTGGGTAAAGCAGAGTATAAGGCAATACATAGAGGTTATAAGATAAGGCCTTTAAATGGAGAGTCATTCAAAGATGTGGAAAAGCGAGTTAAGAGTTTTATTAAGGATTTGAAGAGGTTTATGAGAAAGACAAATATTAATGTAGCTATATCTGCTCATGGTAATTCTATTAGGTTATTTAGAAAGGTGATGGAAAGGCTATCTAAAAGAGAGACAGAACAATTAGAAATACCTTATGATAAATATTTTGAATATGATGTTTGATTAATCTTCTGATTTAGTTTCTGATATTTTTTGCTATATCAATAACATCCTCTACTTCAGAGAAATTAGGCTGATAACCATAATAATTTATATTATGTCTTAGTTGTCTCAATTGTTTTTATAAGATGTTTTTTTACATCAAGTAATCCCTTCATTCTTTAATGTGTTTTCCATAAAACTGGTAATTTTAGTTATTTAGAAATCTTATTCATCTGATTCAGAAGCTAGAAATGCCCACCATGGCTTTTTCACTTCTGATTGTCCTGTTTCTGCATCTACTTCTGCTTGAACCTGCATCTTAGTTGGGAATATGCCTAGTATTCTTGCTTGTTTTTCTGCTCTAACATGATATGCTGCTCTTGTTTGATTACCTTGTCCTGTTTCTCTTAATTGGATAGAGCAGTTATTTTCTGCTGAACAAACCCTGAGCTGTAATTGTTCTAATGCTTGTTGTGAAGCTGCATCTGGCATTATTCTAATTCTAGCATGTTTGCCATTACTTAATCTAGCTAATAATTTTGATTGGTTGTGGGTGATATTCATATTTGTATCAGCTTCTACTCCATTTGCCTTCATTTTTATTTTTTCAGCTTGTTTTTCAAATTCTACTTCTTTATTAGAAATATTTATTTTTATTCTAGACTGGTTTCTTAACAGTTCTCTTATTTGCGCTCTTTCCTGTAACATCTCTGCTACTCTTGCTCTTACTTGTTGAGAATTATTAGACGCATTATCACTGCCTTGTAAAACTGATTGAGCTGCATTTTGTAATCCTGCATTATTCTGAGAATTATTACTCATATTAGATTGAGCTACTACTAAGCTAAACATTAATATTGTTAATAAGATAGTAAGTTTTTTCATATTTACATTAAGTTAAATGGGTTTATAAATTTATTCTCTAAAATATAAACCAACAAGTTGTGCTTGTTCTATAATATGCTCTTCCATTTCTGCTTCTACATCTTGTTTAGTAGCACCTTGTTTTAAATCTAATTTGCAATCTAATGCATAGATCTTAAAGAAGTAGCGGTGCTTGCCTGATGGAGGACAAGGGCCTCCATAACTTAGCTTGTTAAAGTCATTTTTACCTGCTATGCCTTGTGGTTGAGTAGCTTCTTCTATTTTTTCTCTAGGAGGGATATTAAACACTACCCAATGTACAAAATCCCCAGATGGTGCATCTGGATCATCTACTATTAATACTAATGTTTCTGTATTTTCTGGTAGATTCTTAATTTCTAAAGGTGGATTAACATTTTCACCATCACATGTATATCTTTTTGGAATAACAGCTTCTTGTTCAAATACACTTGTTATTTCCATATTACTAATAAGCAGGGGGAATATAAAAGTGTTTTCATTATCATAAATATTTCTATGGCAGAGGGTAAAATAGAGATAATAGCATCACACAAGATTAGTTGCAGAGGGTCTGTAAAGGGAGTAGGAATGTTCTATAAAACCTGCAGAGGCAATTGTAAATGTTGCTCCTGATGGAGATAGTTATGTTATATGTCCATATCTAGAAAGTGGTTGTACGATTCCTAGATGTAATCCTCATTCAATAAATATATGGGGGGTGGTTTAACAAGGGATAATTTATCTTCTTGTTCTTATTATTTAAAAAATTTTCATTAATATTATAAAACCTTGCTCTTTGAATAAGTATGGCACGAATGAGGTTTTATGCATTATGGATTGCTTTAATCTGTATTATCTTATTTATCCTGCAGAATAGTATAGAGGGATTTACAGAGCTCTTGTTATTAAATCAGGCAAGATGGTTTGAGATATGGAGATTTATAACATCAATATTTATACACGCTAGTGTTGGACATCTGCTTTATAATATGTTTGCTCTTGTTTTATTTGGATTGATTCTTGAAAAGGTAGTTAGTAGTAAGAAGTTCTTGCTGGTATTCTTTATAACAGGTATATTTGCAAATATTATTGCTATTAATTTCTATCCACGCTCATTAGGTGCATCTGGTGCAATTTATGGATTAATAGGCCTGCTTGCTATAATAAAACCGAAAATGGGTG
>JBNGDY010000103.1:0-2663 GCA_049975665.1 Candidatus Nanoarchaeia archaeon
ATTAGCTTGCAAAAGAAAGCTCAAGAGTCTTCTAAGAATGTTAAAAAATCCAAGAAATAAAATTCTTTTTTGATTTTATTTTTTTAAAATGGTAGAAAAACTACACTATTATAGCGTGCCTCATTTAATCCATATTGAAACAACTTATGGATGTAATCAAAGATGTCTCTTTTGTTATAATCCCAATAGAAAATGTTCTATTGATTATGAAAAATTAGATAAAATTGTGGATAGTGTTTACAAATCTAAAATTCCTCATGTCTATCTTATTGGAGGAGAACCTTCTATTTTGAGTGTAAAAAAACTAAATGAGTATATTGACAAACTTTCAAAATATTCTTCAGTTACAATTGTTACAAATGGATTTAAGTATATGGAAGGACTTTCAAAAAATCTCGCTTGTTTAGGTGTCCCAATCCATGGAGACAAAAAGACCCACGAATATTTAACGAATAATTCGGGAAGTTATGATAAAATAGTTGATAATATAAAAAGATATGTTGAAGAAGGTTTTGATGTAAGAATCATTCCTGTTTTAATGTCTGTTAATCATAATCAAATGTATGATATAATCAAACTTTCTGTTAAATTGGGGGCAGAAAGTATTTTTGTAGATAGATTTGAGCCAGGAGGAATTGGCAGTAAACTAACAAAAGAACTTTTACCCTCAAATGAGCAATTTAATATTGCTTTAGACCAGATGATAAAAGCAAAAAAAGATTTTGGTATTCCCCTTGGTTTTGGAACAGCAATCCCCTATTGCTTAGACAAAAGATTAATTGATGAAAACATTTATGCAAATTGCGGGGTAGGAGTAACCTTTGGAGCTATAAACCCCGAGGGAGATTTTAGAATTTGCAATCAATCTTTAAAACTCTATGGAAATGTTTTAAAAGAGCCATTAGAAAAAATTTGGAATAAAAAAGAATTAGATGAATTTAGAGATTTAAGATGGGTTGATGAACCTTGTAAAAGTTGCGATTTACTTCATGAATGTGTGGGCGGTTGTAAAGTTGATTCAAATTGTCCTGGAGAATTTTGTATTGATTGTGCTGTAAGAGGATGTAGAAAACCAATTAATAAAGTTAAGATTAAAATAGAAAAGCCAGTATTTGAAATACCAACAAATATGAGGAGATTCAAGAAAAATAAATATTTGAGATTAAATGATTTTCATAAAGAGATTTATATTGTTACAAGATATCAAACAGTAGAAATTGATGAATCTACTAAAAGAATAATAGAATTTATTTTAAAGAATGAAGGTTATATCTTGGAAAAAGAAATTTTGGATAAATTTTCAAATGACTTTGAAAAGAAAGATTTAAGAGAATTAATTTCTAAATTCATCTATGTTGGAGCAATAGATGAAAGATGAAAACTTTTATTAAAAAATGTGATTGGGAGATAACAACAAATTGTAATCTTAATTGTAAGCATTGCTTAATTAATCACAAACCAAAAAGAGAACTTTCTACTAAGGAATGTTTTTTAGTAATAGATTTATTAAAAAAGTTAGGGTGTAAACAAATAAATTTTACTGGTGGAGAAGCTCTCATCAAGGAAGATTTTTTCAAAATTTTAAAGTATTCTTATGAAAGAGGAATAATAAACAATATTTTTACAAATGGAACACAGATTAATAGTAAAAATGTTATTTTGCTTAGAAAATATGTTAATTCTGTTGGAATAAGTATTGAAGGGATAAAAGAGGCAAATGATTTTATTAGAGGAGAAAACTCTTATAAGAGGGTAAAAAGAACATTAAAATTATTAAATAAAGAAAAAATCCCTTTTGGGATTTATATAACCTTAAATAAACAGAATATTTTAAGTCTCAAAAAAATTCTTAAAGAAATCACTAAATACAATCCGCAAAATATTAGTTTAAATGAACTTGTTTTAAGAGGAAGAGCTAGAAAAAATAAAAAAGAAATATATCTAAAAATAAATAAAAAAGAAATTTTAGACACCCTAAAAGAAATTTTTCCGGATGAAAGATTTAGAATTGAAAAGGGTTGTAATATTAATCCAAAGAATATTTTTTTAACTTCCGAAGGAAAGTTTTATTTTTGCACAGAAATAAGGCAATGTAAAAAAACAAAATTTTTAGGAAGTTTTCTTCCTCCTAATTTTCATAAATTTACAGAATTCTTAAATAATTTTTCTAAAAATAACTTGTCTAAAACCTGTCCTTATTTATCTTATATCTCAAAAAATATAACATTAAATTTTTTAACAGGTGAAAAATGTCCATATCTAAAATAAATATAAAAAATCTTTTTCCAGGAATTGCAGAAGTTTGCAAAGATTGTAATACTTGTTGTAGAACTTATGGTTGGCTTTTAGAGGAGGAAGCAAAAAAATTTGCTAAAAAAGGATACCCAGTAATAAAGCTAAATAATTCTATTTTTTGCATAGATTCATTTAGACGAGATAAAAAAGGAAATTTAATTTTAGACGAAATTCCTCGTTGCAGATTTTACGGAAAAAGAGAATGCTTAATCAATAAGAATAAGCCTCTTGATTGCAAACTTTTTCCTATTAAAGTTAAATTTAGGGAAGATAATTGCTTCTTAGGTTTAAGTCTTGGTTGTAAATATATCTCTAATTTAAGTGAGAAAGAAAAAAATAAAATCTACAATAGAGTAAAAAATTTTATA
>JBNGDY010000104.1:0-2657 GCA_049975665.1 Candidatus Nanoarchaeia archaeon
GAGAGATTAAGAAAGAGTGATTGGGATTTAAGAGATAAATCAAAAAGACCAAGAACAATATACAGGAGGATAAGCCCAGAAATAGAGAAGAAAGTCATTGAGATTAAAAAGAAGACTGGATGGGGTGCAGAAAAGATAGAGAGTTTTGTAGAGATAGGACATACTTCTATTAATAAAATTTTAAAAAAGAACAAGTTATCTAGTTCTTCAAAAAGGAAAAAGAAGAGGATTAAATACATTAGATGGCAGAGAAAACATCCAAATTCTCTATGGCAAATTGATCATAGTGATCAAAAGATTGAGAATAAGTATGTGGTATCTGTTGTTGATGATTGTTCAAGAAAATCCTTAGCATTTGTTGCTGTTAATAAGGTCACAACAAATGTTATAATAAAAATCTTAGAGGATTTAATTATAAGATATGGGAAACCTAAACAAATTCTATCTGATAATGGTTCTGCTTATGGATTAAAAAGTAAGCATTCTAAGTTTGATAGGTGGTGTAAAAGGAAGGGAATTGAACATATAAGAGGCGCGATACATAGTCCCACAACACAGGGGAAAGTTGAGAGATTATTTCAAACATTTAAAAGAGAAATCAAGTTCTGCATAGATGTAGAAGATTGGAGAATGAGATATAATCACTTTAGGCCCCATATGAGTCTAAATGGAAAGACCCCAAATATGATTTATAATAATTTTAAGCTCTTATTCTAGCCTACGACATATGTCGCTGGATTGCACACTCTTATGGCTTTGATTGTATTTCTTTAATCGCTAGTTGAGATGGCAAAGTTTTAAAAACTCATTAAACAGCATAGAGTTATGGCTAATGGAATAGAAAGACCATTGGATTTACTAAATGCGTCAAAAGGGAAAGAGATTCTTATACAGCTGAAGAACGGCAAACAAATGGTAGGAACTCTTTTAGCATTTGATATACATATCAATATTGTATTAGATAATGCAAAAGAGATAGAGAACGGAGAACAGACAAAGAGTTACGGACTGAGTTTTTTAAGAGGAGATACAATTATCTTTATATCTCCATCTTCTGTCAAAGAGTAATTCAGCGTTTGTCGTGTTGATTTTCGCTGCGGCAAGAATTTTCAGGATTTATAGATAGCTTGGCTTATAAGAGCTTGTTAAGTTATTTGGAGATTTTTATTAGAGATTCTGATTTTTTGGTGTTTTTTTTTGACATCTTTTATATAATCTCTTTTGTTTAGAGTTCTGGTTTTTGTTTTAGTGGGCATTATCCTTGCTATATACAGATGTTTTTTTATTAAGGATTGTATATTGACAAGAAAGTAGCTTAATACTGATAGAGGGAGTGTGACATTTATTGGTATTATTTAAAGAAATTAGGTTTTAAGTTTAAGGTTGAAAATGTTAGATATGGTGCTGATTATTTATCTCCTTGGTGATATTTATTATTTCAATAATTTGGTAGGTTATCTTAAATATAAATATTTTAATTAGTTTTTAGATTTCAATAGACATTAAATCTTCTGCAATTTTTGTATTCTTGAATATGGATTGTGCTTGTTTTAATAGTTTGCTTTCTTGTTGTTTTGTGTCATATCTTTGTGATAAGTGGGTGAGAATGAGTTGTTTTGATTTTGATTTCTTAGCGATATTAGCTGCTTGTGTACTTGTTAGATGATGATATTCCTTAGCTATCTCTTCCTCTTCCTGACTATAGGTTGATTCACATACTAGTAAGTCAGAATCTTTTGCCAGGTTTATAGCTTGTTTATTTTCTCTTGTATCTAGTATGAATGTTATTTTCTTACCTTTTTCTTTATATGTAATTTGCTTACTAGATATTTTCTTACCATTTATTGTGATTGATTTGCCTTGTTTTAATTTTTTTAATTCTGGGCCAGCTTGTATGTTTAATTTAGATAGTTTTTCCTTATTTATTCTTTTTTTATCTTTTATTTTAAATGCATAAGCTAGGCATGGTGCATCATGTTTCATTTTACTTGTTTTTATATAGAATTCTGACATATCTATCTTACTGGTTGGTTCATGTATTTGTATAGATATTTTCTCTTTTCTTGCAAATAATGCAAGATAGAGTTGCATCATTTTTTTTGTACCTTTTGGCCCATATATATGCAGAGTCTTGCCATATTCATTTAACATTAGTGTTTGTATTAATCCAGGTAAGCCAAGAACATGATCTGCATGCCAGTGTGTTATAAGGATGCGTGTAATTTTGCATGGGTTTAATCTGGCTTTTCTTAATTGTCTTTGCGTGCCTTCTCCACAATCTATTAGAATGTTTTCATCTTTGTATCTTAATAATATTGATGGGTGATTTTTTCTTTTTGTAGGCACAGCTGAGCCTGTTCCTAAGAATGTTAATTTGATTTTTTCTGCCATCTTTCTTAAGACAACCTACGGTTTTCTTGAAGTTCAACTTTCCCTTAATTTACCTTGAAGTTCAACCCTCCTTTCAGTGGACATTTGCAAAAGTTTTGCTCTTACTATCCTATTTTTATTATGTGAAGAGTAAAACCTTTAAGTTTAATACTTATTTAGTCTGAATTTCCAATAATGAGAATGAAAAGAGGTTTTTATTTATTTGGTTTTGTGGCTTTGGTGAAACCATTATAAAATAGGAGAGCCACCTTATTCTAAGTAAAAAT
>JBNGDY010000105.1:0-2631 GCA_049975665.1 Candidatus Nanoarchaeia archaeon
GAATAGAACAAGCTAATAGACAAATTAAACAAGAACAAGCCAGCTTAGAAAAAATCAATAATAAAATACAAGAACTAGAAGCAGAACAAGATAAATTAGAAGAACAATCCAGAAAACTAACTGCTGATAAAATCATATTAGAAAAAGCAGATGAAAAAAGAAGTCAAATAAAAAACCTCACATCACATCTAACTCAACAACAATCAAAATTAAAAGAAACTGAAAACAAACTTGAAGAAACAAACAAAGCTTTTGAAAAAATAAAAAACATAGAAGAAGAATATGAAGAAGCACGCCTCAGATTGCAGGAACTAGAACTGCCAATAGGAGATGAAGAAACAAATCTCAAACAAAGAGATATAAACCGCTTACAAGCAGAATTAAGAAAAACAGAAAGAGATTTAGAAGAATCACAATCTGAATTAGAAAAAATCAACACAACAAATAAGGAAAAACAAGATAAATTAGAAGAAAAGCAGAAACAAGAACAAGAATTATATGAAAAAGCAGAACAATTCTTTACACAAAAAAATGAATTACAAGACAAACAAAAAACAATAGAAACAGACATACTCTCAATCCAACATAAAAAAGCTAATGAAAAAGAGAAAATCAATAATCAAAATATACAAAAAGCACAAGTAAATGCAAAACTTGAGGCGATAAGAACAGATTTTAAAGAATATGAATCATTCCAAACCTATCCAGAAAGTAAGGAAAAAATACAAGAAAAATTACAAAAAGCACAAATAAGAATAAATAATATTGGTAATGTTAATTTACGTGCATTAGAAATCTATGAACAAGTAAAAGAACAATGTGAATCTATACAAAAAAGAGTAGACACAATACAAGCAGAAAAAGAAAAAATCCACACAATAATAGCTCAAATTGACAAAAAAAAGAAGAAGACATTTATCAAAACACTAGATGCTGTAAATGAATACTTCTCAAGGAACTTCTCACAATTAAGTAGAAAAGGAGAAGTCTTCCTAGATTTAGAAAATAAAAAAGACCCATTTGAAGCTGGCTTAAATATCATATTAAAAGTAGCTAAAGGCAAGTACTTTGATATCACCAGCTTATCAGGTGGAGAAAAAACCTTAGTAGCCTTATCACTAATATTTGCAATACAAGAGTATAAACCATATCCTTTCTATATATTTGATGAAATTGATGCTGCTTTAGATAAACATAATTCAGAACGATTAGCAGCACTAGTTAAAAAATATAATCAGGCAGGACAATATATTATCATCTCACATAATGATGCTATTATCTCAGAAGCATCCACATTATATGGTGTCAGCATGCAAGATAATATCAGCAATGTCTTTAGTATGAAGATCTAAATAATAGTTTTTCTTGACTAACTGATTCTCTCACAATACTCTCATTTTAGGGAGTTTCTTAAACTCCTAGAAATAGAACATAGGAAATCCGCTGGGAAAAAACCAACCAATAATCCTGCATCTTTCTTTTCCTCATTAATCTTTCTATGCTCTTGAAACAAATAATACTTTTGATATTCCAATCCTTCTTTAAATTATCTGAAAATCTTTTGCTTCTTTAATTGCTTTTCTATCTATTTTAATATCTTTTCTGCATGTTTAATTATTAAATCTGCTTTTTCTTTACTATATATTTCATATGGAGCAGCATTAGGATACCTAGCTAAAATATATTCTGAATTCAAAGTTTTAATACTATTAAGTAAATCTTCAGGTAGTTCTAATACTCTTCCTAAAGAAATAAGATTATGACGAGGTGCAATTGCCTTTTTTGTCTCAAGAAATAACACCTTTAAATATTTTTCAGCTTGCTTCCGCCAATTTATAGTCTCTTCTCTCATAAATAAGGGATCCTAAGGAATTATGTCTAAAAAATAAAAATAAAAAACCTCTAAAAAATAAAAGAGGAATTAAAAAATCAAATCTAGTAGTAGCTTGTTTCTACTTCTTCTTCTGGCTGTCCTTTTCTAGTCAATAACACTATCAATACAATTAGTAATACCACAAAGATAACTACTAATACAACTGTTAATGCTAAAACTGAATTAGACACTGTTTCCTCAGTAACATTTGCTCCAAATGTCACTTCTTCGCCATTAGCACTTAGTGTAAATGTATAGCTTCCTACTGCAGCATCTCTTGATACATCTGCTTGAATCTGAACAGTCTTACTAGATTCTGGGCCAACAGTAACTACTGAAGGTACAGAAACATCTAAAGCACTGCCAGATACAGCCTGCATATTAAATACTTGCAAGTCATCACCAGAGTTAACTAATATCACTTCATAAGTAACTGATTCACCAGCCTTAACATCCTGATTCTTAACAGCTGCTATAAGCCTTGTTTTCTCTGAAGCACCTACTTGTATAAGATGATTTGTTGATGTTTCTGAATCTGCATTATAAACTCTTACTTGCATATCATATGTACCTGATTGTGCATTCTCAGGCATTTTCAAGTAAACAGTCTTTTGTACAGAATCTTCATTATCACAACTATCACATTCTGTAGAAACTAAGTCTCCGAAATATCCTCTTGTAGATAAACCAAGCTCTGGTATCTCTACTCTAACATATCCGTCATCTAGTCTCTCATATCCATCATTACTAATAACAAC
>JBNGDY010000106.1:0-2577 GCA_049975665.1 Candidatus Nanoarchaeia archaeon
GGCCTGCCTTGATGTGCTATCACTACAACCTTAGCTTTCTGTTTCTTTAGAAAAGAGATTGTCTTAGCAGCTTGTTTAATTCTCTCACCTTCCACTATTTTCTTACCTTTAACATCTGAATTTAAATCAGCTCTTAATAAGACAACCTTGCCTCTTACATTAGCTTTAGAAACCTCTTTTATCATAATCATGTCAGGAAGCTGGCATTAATAAAAGTTATGCTGCCTTATTGAAATCTTGCCAACTTATCTCCCTACCCGGATAAGCTACATTATTAAAAGGCCATACCTCACTAATCCACTTTTTAATAATTGAAAAAAGTCTTTCATCTAGATTAACATTTTTATTTTCTATTACCCACATTAAAACAACTGCATCATAAAATGCATTTTTAGAAGGATAAATATAAACACATCCCAGACACTTATTTTCATCCTTATTCAAAACAGTATATGCAAAAGATTTCCTATTTCTAAATTCTTCTTCATGATATCTAATATCCTCTAAATCTTGCTCAAAACTCAAATCTCTAGGAGGCCAATCATTACCTGTCCCAAAGGGCTTTATAGCTTGCAGATAATCAATATTATTAATTATAGCTAAATAATCCACCCATGCATATTCCTCAGAAAGTATTTTTAATTTAAAGATATCTGATTCAAAATTATTGGGCACATTAAAATTCTCTGGTACAAGATGATTATTCATATTATATAGGTCTGTTAGCTTATTAAATATTTTATGCTATCTCTTTCAATAAATCAAGAACCTTATTCATCTTACCATCTAAAATAAGCATATCAAACTCCTTTTCATACTCTTCCTTATTTTCCTCACCTTGATTTAAAAATCCTATTTTTAAAATAGCATCATGCTCGCCCTTAGCCATATTTACATCACCTAAACTATCTCCTAATAAAATAGCATTTCTTCTTCCTATAATCTTCTCTTCTATTTCAGCTGGAATAGCAGTCTCATCCTTATTCATAACATGAACAACTGGCTCCTTCACAGAAATAGCATTACCTTGCTCATCCCAATTATATGAATTAGAAACAATAAAAATATTATCATAATTAATGCCCTCTTTTTCTAAAAACAGAGAGATGGCATCTCCTCCTAAACCATTAGAAGATAAGATAATTATTGGAATCTTCTTCTCATACAAGAGCTTTAAAAAGGCCTTACAACCCTCTCTTAATTGTAGTTGTCCTGTATCTATAATAGATTTAATATGTTTTTTATTTAACCCTGATTTAATCAGTAAATGAAAATGCTCTATCCACCATTGTTTCATAATTGGCTTTTTCTCATCTATGCCTTTACTAGCATCTATTTCAATAGGATGATATTTTGCAAATAAAGCTTTAGCTTGTTCTGCATATCTCTCACTTAAATAGTTCCCATCTCTAAGAATAGAAATCATTGATGGTACTTGCTTGCCATTAATAACCTCTTTTGTTAATGTTCTATCAAAATCACTAATCACATACAATCTATCTAAACCAGCATTAGATATTGCTTTCTTTTTCTCTTCTAAGCCTGACATCATAACCTCTTAAGAACATCTACTAATCGAGATGAGTATCCATACTCATTATCATACCATGCCAATACCTTAACAAGATTACCACCTAAACATTGTGTTGACAACCCATCTACAATACTAGAATGTGGATTACCAATAACATCTCTAGAAACAATCTCATCTTCTGTATATTCTAAAATACCTTTTAGTTCTTTTTTACTAGCTTCTGCCAGCTTCTTATTAACCTCTTCCTTACTAGTCTTTTTATCTAATTCAGCAACAAAATCAACTATAGAACCACATATAACAGGCACTCGCATAGCTAAGCCATCTAATTTCCCTTTCAATGCTGGCAGGACTGCTTCAACAGCTGTTGTTGCTCCTGATGTAGTTGGCACAATATTTTCAGCACCTGCTCTGCCTCGCCTCATCTTCTTATGTGGCCCATCCTGTATATTCTGACTAGAGGTATAAGCATGTACAGTAGTCATAAATGCTTTTTTAATACCAAATTTATCATTCAATAATTTAGCAACAGGAGCTAGACAATTAGTAGTACAAGAAGCTAGAGAAATAATTTTATGAGATTTTTTTAATTGCTTGTTATTAACACCAGGCACAACTGTTATGTCAGGATTTTTAGCAGGAGCTGAAATCACAACCTTTTTAGCACCTGCTTTCAAATGCTTTTCAGCATCCTGCCTGTCAGTAAATAATCCAGTAGCTTCTACAACCACATCAACATTAAGCTTTTTCCAAGGTAATTTCTCTGGCTGTTTCTCAGAAAGAACAAGTATCTTCTTCTTGCCTATCTTTAAAAAATCCTTGCCTGCTTCTATCTCCTGCTTGCCATAAACAGAATCATACTTAAATAAATATGCAAGCTGTTCAGGAGAAGCTAAATCATTAATTGCCACAACATTCACATTATTTTCTAAAGCAATTCTTAAAACAGCTCTTCCTATTCTACCAAAACCATTAATAGCAATTTTCATCCTCTTTCTAATAGATAGAAGATAAGATTTATAAACTTGTTGATACTTCAATAA
>JBNGDY010000107.1:0-2564 GCA_049975665.1 Candidatus Nanoarchaeia archaeon
GCTGGTTCTAGTAGTATTGTATTTGAACAAGAAGAGAATCAGTTAAAGATTACTATTTATGATAAGGTTAAGAGGATATTTAATATGTCTCTGATTGAGGTTGAGAGTGAGGATAAGGAAGAACCTGCATTAGATTTTAAATGTAAGGTTGAGTTAGATACTAATAATTTTGCAGAAGCTATAGAGGATTGTTCTGTTGTTGCAGATGCATGCACATTTTCAGTTGGAGAGGGATTTTTTATTGTAGAAGGGACTGGTTCTTTAAATAGTGCAAGAGCTGAATTTTCTGGTGATGAAGCTAAGATTGAGGGTATGGGCAGGTCAAAATACTCTCTAGAGTATCTTACTAAGTTTATTAAGGCAGGTAAGATTGCTAGTCATGTAGTGATTAATTATTCTGATGATTATCCATTGAGAATAGATTTTCCTGGTGAGCAGATGGGTATTGGATTTGTTCTAGCTCCTAGGGTTGAGAATGATTGATAATTGTTAGCTTTGTTCTTTGATAAGATATCTTGTATGTATACTTAAACTAAGCAAACATTTAAATATTCATAAGTATATACATAATGATAAACATATTAATATTGTTATGAATATTCATAAAGATAAGATATTAAAGATTATTAAGCAGGAGAGGATTGTTACTAGTTCTGAGGTAGCTGAGAAGTTAAATGTGAGCTGGAATACTGCTGAAAAATATTTGCTTGAATTAGTTATTGATGGTAAGATTGAGAAAATAAAGAAGATGGGGGTGAATTTATGGGTTCTAAAATGAGTAAGAAGGGGCAGGTTACAATATTTATCATTATTGCTATCCTTATTGTAGCAGCTATTGTAGCTTTCTTCTTGTTATATACACAACAAGAGAGTGAAGAAGCTGGCTTACAATTAGAAATAGAGAGTTGTGTAAGAGATGTAGTTGATAAGAGTGTTGATAAGGTGTTAGCAGGTGCTGGCATGGTCTCTCCTGTGCATTTTAAATTATATCAAGGTGGGGAATATAATTATTTATGTTATCAGGAAAATTATTATCATACATGTATTAACCAATACCCATTATTAAGAAGGACTGCTGAGGAAGAGATTCTTGATAATAGTTTATCTGGTATTAGAAATTGTATTGATAATGAATTACAAGAAGTAAGAGATAATGGATATGATGTTGATGAAGGTAGTTTAGATGTTGATGTGCATGTTATTCCTAGAGAGGTTGAAATAGAGATTAGTAAGCAGATAGATATTAGTAAGGGGGACTTTTCTCAGAGTTTTAATAAGTTTGATATTAAATTATTATCACCATTATATGAATTAATACATATTGCTCAGGAAGTGGTTAATCAGGAGAGTGAATTTTGTAATTTTGAGTATAATGGTTTTATGTTATTATATCCAAAATATAAGATAAATAGATTTGTATATGATGAATCAAGATTATATAGGATTGAGGATAGGCAATCAGGTAAGGTAATTAAATTTGCAGTCAGGAGCTGTGCATTTCCTCCTGGTTTATAATGATAATAAGGAGTAGAATCTCTGGTAATTTATTAAATAGAGATATTTTGAGATTAGGAAAAGAAGGATATATAGTGGCAAGGTTATATGAAAATATAGAAAAGGCTAAACAAGTTTATCAAGGAGGGTATAAAACATGAGATTATTAAAGGTTGAGAGTGTTTTTGAGATAATCTTGCTTGTGATAGGTATTTTTTCATTTGCTTATATATTATCTGATGTTGAATTAGTTAGGGCTGAGGATGTTGCTCTGCAGTGTTGTGAGGAAACTGTTGGAGGTGATTATTGTCAGGAATTATTAGATGGGGATAAATGTAAAGAAGGTAGTAGATTATCTCCTAGTAGGTGTTCAGGTACAAGTTATTGTAGATTAGGTTGTTGTATAGATGAGATAGAGGGGGTTTATAGTAAGAATACACCTCAATTATTATGTAAGGGTGAAAATGTTAGATGGGTAGAAGATGCTAATTGTAATTTGCCTGGAGCTAGATTAGGTTGTTGTTTTTTAGGTGAGCAGAATGTTTTTACAACAGAGCAGAGATGTGCTTTTTTAGGAGAGAAAAGAGGTTTGGATAGTAGTTGGGAGGTAAAGAATGAGGCAGAGTGTTTGATGTTAGCTGAGAAGCAGGATGAGGGAGCTTGCCTGCTTGATGGGTGTGAGTTTACAAGTAAGGCTGATTGTATGCAAGAAGGAGGTGATTTTTATTCTGGATTATTATGCACTAGTGATGAATTAAATACCTCTTGCCAGCCTACTAAAAAAACAATGTGTGTTGAGGGCAAGGATGGTGTTTATTTTATAGATAGTTGTGGTAATCCTGCTAATATTTATGATGCATCTAGAGTAGATGATGATGCATATTGGCAAGAAATTATTTCAATAGATGAGTCTTGTCAAACTGATGTCAGCAATGATTGTGGTAATTGTAATAGGTTTGAAGGTATTTGTGGGCCAGGTGATGCCAAATATGGAGATTTTTATTGTTCATCTACTAGTTGTATGTATAAAGGAGAGGAATATAAGAATGGGGAGAGTTGGTGTGTATATG
>JBNGDY010000108.1:0-2526 GCA_049975665.1 Candidatus Nanoarchaeia archaeon
ATCGGTGAGGGACCAGGGAATGATAATGTTCGCCTTTGGATGTCTAGGTTGTCTAATGCTGGTGGATATGGTGGAATTGGTGGAAAAGGGGGAGGTAGTGATGGGGGCGGTACTAGAACAGGAGGGAAGGATGGTGAAGATGGTGAAGCAGGAGGTGCAGGAAATGTTATAATGGGATTAAAAAATGAAAATGGAGAAGTTACATTAATTGATTAAAATGAAAAAAAAAACACTAAAAAACCAATAATTCCTTTTGTAACATTTAGAGATCCATATACCTCTTATGGTTTTTACACAAAAGAACAATGGAAAGAAATGTTAGAAATATCTTATGATAATACAGAGGGTATAGCTTTATGGTCTGATGTCCCTTTTGAATGGGAAGAACATGCCAAAAATGAGATGTGGCGGAGTGAATTAAAAGAATTTATAAAGGTGAAAGACATATAAGATTAAGATGAGAAAATTAAAAATATCAATAATTTGCCTGTTATTCCTAGTTCTACTTTCACCTGGTTCTCTTGCCTATGGCCCACATTTTCACAACTACATAACTAATCAATTAAAAGAGCAAGGACAGGAGATAGAGATAATAAAAGATTGTTTAGACGGAGGAATAAATGAAGAGGCATTTAGAGCAGGGAGCATTGTACCTGATATAACAGTAATCTATTATTTTACAGAAGGAGGTAAAAATTATAAAGCAACACATAATTGGAACTTCCAACAAGAATTACTATCACAAGCAAACACAGAAGATGAAAAATGTTTTGCCTATGGAGTAGCTGCCCATTTATTAGAAGATTCAATAGCCCATACTGACAATATTCCTAAAAAAATAGAAAGTACAAGAGTACCTAATTGGATATTGCATCCCTTATTAGAAAAAAAATATGATTCTGAATTGGCATTAAAAAGGCCAGAGATTGTGAATCAATCAATTCATATGATGGATGCTTTAGTTTATGGGGATAAAAGAGATAGATATATACAAATGATTCAGAATACTCTTGGAGAAAATACTGATATTGATGTTAAGATGAATGTTGATAGACTAGCAGCTTTTACAGGTAGTTTTTATAAAGAAGGATTTAGACCACCTGAAAATAGAAGTATATTTTCTCTATATAAATATATAGATTCTTTAACTAATTTTCTCCATCCATACATAGTTACAGGAACAGTTGGAGATCTTGATCTATATGTTGATAAAAATATACAAACTGGTTTAAATGTTTTTAGAAATTGGGGAGCACAATATTTATATACAAGCTCACCACATGGTTTTAGTGAATTAGAAAAAGCAGATAGAGAGGCATCATGGCTTATTCCCCTTATATTATTATTGCTAATAGCTATTTCAGTAACAATTCCAATATTATTAATGGTATGGAGAAGAAATTTCTGGTATTCATTATTATTCCTATTAATCATCCCAATCATATTAATTTCAATAGCAGTGATTTATGTCCTGCTTTAATTAAATTTAAAAACCCACTGTAACTAGTAATAGTATGGAAAATAATTCAAAAGCTAAAATATCTGTTATAATCTTGTTATTTCTAATATTTGGAATCGCCATTAACTATCTTCCATATATGTCAGGAGAGGGCTCAACAGAAAAATCTTGGCAGTTAGAGGATACATTAACAGAACCTATATCTAATGTCTATGATGTTGATTTTTCACCAGACAGCCAGTATTTAGCAGCTTCATCATATGAGAAGGTTTATATATATAATGCTGATGATTTTTCATATAATAGAAATCTGTCTGCTCCTAGTTATGTTCATACAATAAAATTCTCACCAGACAGCCAGTATTTAGCATTTTCTGGTTCTATATCAGATTATGTGTGGATTTATAATACAACAGACTGGAGTGATATTGGGTTTACACCTTCTTCTACATCAACAACAAGAACAAATACCTTTTCTAATGATGGTAATTATTTTGGATATGGAAGTAGTGATAAATATTATATTCATAATGTGTCTAATTGGAACTTATTGCAGACAATAGATTTAAATAAAGCTACTGATACGAGCATGTTATCATCTACATTCTCACCAGACAGCCAGTATTTAGCATTTATTAGTGTTAGTAAAAATGCTACTGGCTCTTATAGTGATGAAGAAGTTTATATTTATAATACTAGTGATTGGTCCCAGATAATTAATTTAACTGAGATTAGTGATGTTGAGTGGTATCCAGGAGTTTCATTTTCACCAGATGGTGATTATCTAGCTTATGGTAGTGGAGATAATAAGGTTTATGTTCATAATACAACAGACTGGAGTTTAATTACTTCTTTTTCTAATGCATCTGATAATTCTATTAAGGGAGTTTCATTTTCACCAGATGGTGATTATCTAGCTTATGGTAGTGGAGATAATAAGGTTTATGTTCATAATACAACAGACTGGAGTTTAATTACTTCTTTTTCTAATGCATCTGATAATTCTATTAAGGGAGTTTCATTTTCACCAGATGGTGATTATCTAGCTTATGGTAGTGGAGATAATA
>JBNGDY010000109.1:0-2066 GCA_049975665.1 Candidatus Nanoarchaeia archaeon
AAAAATTAAGGGGTGAGAGAATAATGCCAAAATATAGAAAAGAACCTTATAAGAGTAAGTTATTTAATCTATCTAATGATGTTATAGAGAAGATTGAACAGATAAGTAATTTTGAGGGTATAAGTTTATCAGAAACAATAGAGTTTGTTATTAAAAATTGGGATGCAGGAGTTAACCCTAGTGAAAAATTAATAAATCTCACAAAAGAAAGAGAAAAACTACAGGAAAAGATGAGTGTAATAGATAAAGAAATAGGTAAAGTTTCACAACATATTAAACTTTTTGAAGATTGGAGAAAACAGAAACAGAAAAGAAAGGGACAAGCAGTTAAAATAATAGAAAGATACTTACTAGATAATAGTAGTCTGGAACAAGTAGAAACAATCGCAAAATCATGGCAAAGAATGACAGGGATACCTGCCATAGAATTATTACTTGAAGCAAAAGAAAATATTGAAAATAAAGGAATATGATTATAATCACATTAACTAAATTAAATAGGAGGATGAATGGCATTTGAAATAATGCAAAAGAAAATATCAAATAGAATGAAATTACCAGCTAATAAGGTGAGAATAAGTAAAGTTTCTATATCTTTTGGTAGTAGTTTTTCAAAAATACTACACAAACCTTATTTAGAGGTTTATTTAGACAGAGAAAATAAAAAATTGGGTTTTAATCCAACTGATAACTATTTAACAGGATTTAAGATGAAAGAATATAAGACAAGCAATACAAGGGCGATTAGTGGTAGTTGGGTTTTAAATCTGCCAATGGGTATTTATGATGCTGATATAGAAGATGGTATGATTGTTATAAAGATACCAGAAGTCTATATTTGAGACAAATCTAAAAAAATGAACTACAAAACCCAAGTGTGAACTACCACTCCCTAAAGGAAGTGGCTTCCGATGATGTTGGGAACGCAAGAATTCACTAACCAAAGAAGAAACAAAAAAATGGAAAAATACCAAATTCAAACCATTGTCCAAGAACACATTTTAAAAAGAAATGAGGATAGTGGTGAGTTTGAACTTGATTGTAAAGAATTAAGGGAGTTATATAATGAATTGTATGAAGATTTAATTAATAATCCTTATGAATTTTTGGGGATGTTAGATGAATATGTTATTGAAAATAATTTAAATCCTTCTAAAAGTGTAATAAGGATTGTTGATTTAGGCAATAAATTAGAGATTAGTAATATAAGGAAACAACATATTGGCAAACTCACACAATTAAGGGGGGTTATAAAAATGGCTACCAAGGTTTATACAAGAACCACTAAAATTAATTTTATTTGTCCCTCTTGTGGAAATATTTTATCAATTCCTCAAGATAGAAAGGCAAAAGTCAGTCCTGATCATTGTCAATGTGGCAGAAAATCAAATTTCCAAGAAGAAAGTCAAATAAAAGAAAATATACAAGAACTAACACTTGAAGAATTACCAGAAGAAATAGAAAGTAGACAACCACAACAGATAAGGATATATTTAAATGAAAATCTTACAGATCCTTCCTTATCTGATAAATTACAACCAGGAAGGAGGGTGGATGTGGTAGGAGTTATAGCTAGTCTCCCTCCATTTATGACAGAAAAAGATAAAGAAATGAATATCTCTGATTTTATGATTTACGCCAGAGATATAAATACTCTTGAAGCAGAGGAATGTGTTTATCTTGATGATGAGGATATAAAAGAGATAAAGGAAATTGCCTCATATAAACCTTTAGAAAGATTATCAGAGAGCTTAGTTCCAGATGTTTATGGTAATGAATATATTAAAAAAGCAATAGTATTACAATTAGTAAAGGGTGTGGAGAAGAAAAGACCAGATGGTTCTAAAACAAGAAATGATATACATATATTGTTGTCAGGAGACCCAGGTGTTTCCAAATCAGCTACCTTAAATGCTGTAAAAGAGAGAACTCCTAGAGCCAGGATGGTTGTTGGAACAAAAACATCTAGGGTGGGTTTAGGTGCTATGGCTCAGAAAGATGAATTAAGTGGTCAATGGTCCCTAAGTGCTGGTGCTTTAGTATTATCCTCTGGATCAGCATTAATG
>JBNGDY010000109.1:2076-2512 GCA_049975665.1 Candidatus Nanoarchaeia archaeon
GAGAGAAGAAAATTTCTCTGAATTATTAGAACCTATGTCTGGTGGATCAGTTTCAATTGGTAAGGCAGGTATTTTCGCTACCCTTCCTGCCCGAACTTCAATCTTGGCCGCCGCAAATCCGAAAATGGGTAGTTTTGATATTGATCAACCTTTAGCAAGACAAATCGCTGTTCCCTCTCCAATACTAAATAGGTTTGATCTAGTGTTTGTAATGTTAGATAAACCTGATAAAGATTTTGATGAGAAATCTATTAGTCATGTATTTGGGAAACACATAGGTCAAGAGAGTGATAAAGAGTTTATCTCTCCTCAACTTTTCAGGAAATATATACATTACTGCAGAGGATTTAATCCAAAACTAACTGAAGAAATTAAAAAACCCTTAATTGATTTTTATAAGAATTTGAGACAACAATCTTCTCTCAATGGTATAAAG
>JBNGDY010000110.1:0-2475 GCA_049975665.1 Candidatus Nanoarchaeia archaeon
CCTGTATCCCACAGAAAGCATTACTTTCTATATCTTAAAATCGCGAATCAACCAAGAATGTAATTCTTTTTCATGCCAGTTCATTCTTTTAGTTTTTCAAACACCTGTTGAACCTTCTCATCTGAAAATATAAATTTAGATAGCAGTTGCATTTGTTTAAATAATTGCTAGAGAGGTACTTCTTCATTATATGCTTTTAGAATTGCCTGTAATCTTAATGCAGTAAGTAGAAATGTTACAAATCCTAATGCTAAGAAGATTAATGCATAAATTGGCTGGATATTTTTAAATATAGAGATAATAGATGATAGGCCCACACTATATAAGAAGAAGATGAAGATAGCTAAACCAACCATTAGAGATAATAGTAATGATGTCCTCTTTTTCATATTTTTATATAGTAGTGATATTTTTAATGTTTTAGGTTATATAATGGAGTATAATAATTATTTTAAACCTTTAATATATTTAGGGATATGAGTGAGGAAACAGCAAGGAATAGATTAATTAAAAATGTAAGCAAGCTTAATAGTTTGTTGGCTGGTGATGTTGCTTATCTTGATTTTGGTTTGCAAGAAACAGGATATAAACAGGGTTGTTTTGGATGCAAATTCATACCAGGAGAGATGAGATTTGGGCATGCTTATACATCTAATGGACAGGCAGTTGTTAGTGATAAAGCAGTTGTTGAAGGAAGGACATTAATACCAGCTCCTGTTGATTTAAGAAGATGTAAAGTATATGGCCAAAATGAAGATTTTAATCCTGATTATTTTGCACTTGCTTTAACTGGTGAGCATTTAACTGAAAATGGGTGGCATTTATTCTACCATAATTCTCAACATGGACATCTAGTATTTGATTGGGGAATGAGTAGGGAACGTCCAGATTGGGTGGATGTTGAAGCTTCTGTATATGTATTGCCAAGTAATAATATCAGAGAGTTATTAAGAATAGAACAAGACATATTAAAAGAAAAAGCTACCCTGCCTGATTATATAGATAAGGAAAAGTGGTATGGGACAGCAAGAGACCCAGAAAGAGTTATAGAACAGGTTAGAAATCCAGATAAGAATGTTGATATTATGGATGTATTTGAAAGAGCAGGATGGCCTCCAAAATTTGGAGAGACAAGGTTCCTTAGTCTACCTAGATTGCCTGATAAAGGAGAATTAGAACAAGCAATTAGGGAGATTGAGAAACAAGCTCAGGGACAATTATTTTAAGTTAGCATTTAACACCCTAACATCTGGTGAAAGTAGGAAGACATGGTCATCTTTTGAACGAACAGCTCTGTATATTTTTTGTAAAAGTTCTCTTCGTGCTTTATCAAGGTAGAATTCCATAAACTTTTCTGGTTGCTCTTTTTTTAGTATTTCCCAGAATAACCCCTTAACATTGGGATAGGGATATTTTGTTAAGATGACTGATTTACATTTATCCCCTGGAAAATCTACTCCTCTCGAACATTTGGTTGTAAATAATAAATCAATATCACCTTGTTTAAACTTATTAATATAAGTATTATTTTGTTGCTTTTCTCTTAATTCCTCTCTTGTTATAATATCTAAATTAAGAGCAATCTTCTCTTCTTTAGATGGCAGGTCTTGAAAAGCATTAACATGAACAAGTGTTGGTTTTTCTGCATTTTTCAAGCAAGCTGAGAAAGCTTGTAAATAATCTTGTCTTGTTACATTACCTGATTTAAAGTTTGCATATTTACAATTCTTTTCTAATCCAGTTCTATATTTGCTGATTGTGCCTGGATTAGTAGTTTCTGCGTCTATTATCTTAAAATGTTTTAACCCAAATATATCTTGTAAAACTTGTTGAGAATGCAAGGTGCCAGACATTAAGATAAGTATGTTATTTGCATCAATTATCTCTTGTAAGCTTCTTGATAAATTAATAGAAACAATATCTACTTGCAAATCTTCTTTAGCAGAACCAAATAATCCTTTTTGTTCCTGGGAGGTATATCTAATATATGATTCATCAAATAAGGGTTCAAAACTCTTAGCTATTTCAAATGCTGTATTATAATAACTTCTGTCTTCATCTTCTGCTATATATGGATTTTTTAATATTAAGTTGAATAATTCTATTAGGGTGGAGGTGTTTAATTTTTTTATTTCATTGGTTCTATCTCCATATAATATATCATTTATTTTTTTAATCATCTCTTTTATAGCATTCTTATCTTCTCTATTAGCAGGGAATAAACTGGATAATGATGAGTGTAATCTATTTAGGTTTAATCTTTTTTCATTTGCAAAATTATCAAGAAATTCATCACACTCATCTATAATATCTAAATCTGTATATGGTTTTCTACCAATTATTGTTTCTAGCAGATATTTTTGTGAATTAAATATGAGAACATCTGCATTCTTATATGCCTGGCACTGGTCATAATATTGGCAGCCTTTCTTTCTTTGGAATAGGGCATATTCTTCTCCTGAAATAGATTTATAT
>JBNGDY010000111.1:0-2425 GCA_049975665.1 Candidatus Nanoarchaeia archaeon
GAGCTGGTGTGTATATGAAGGTAAGATAGATGAGGGGGATGACTTACCTGGTAGTAGGCATTATAAGTATGTCTGCTCTCAAGGAGAAATCATAATTGAGCCATGTGCTGATTATAGGAATGAGATTTGTATGCAGGAGAATACATTTAATGTTAAATTAAATCAGTCTGAAGAAGCAGTTGAGTTTAGTAATGCTAATTGTATTGCTAATAATTGGCGTGAGTGTATTGATTTAAATTCTCAAGAAGAGGGCATGGAGGAATGTAATTCTACATTAAATTGTTTTGTTCAAGAAGTAAATATTGATTCTAGTTTTAAATTTGATGTATGTGTGCCTCGCTACCCTGGTGGTTTTCATCTTGCTAATGAGAATGAGCAGAAGATGGCAGAAGAGATTTGTGGAATGGCTTCTCAAACCTGTACTGTTATTTATAAGGAGGATTGGGATGGTGATTGTGAGTGTGTAGAGAATTGTGATTGTGAGAGTGCTGAGTTTACAGAAAAGATGAATGATTTTTGCAGAAAGTTAGGTGATTGTGGTTTAGAGGTTAATGTTGAGGGGAAATATACAGAAAATTATGCTGTTAAAAATGCTCCTAAGCTTGGAGATAAATATATTAACAAGCTGAGGGAGATGGCTAATCCAGATAATTATCCTAATCAGTATGCTGAGGTTGAGCTAGCTTTGCAAGAGTATTTAGAAGCTACTGGATTATGGGGCGGGCCTGGAGAGCAGGAAGGTGAGGGGGGTGGTGGGGGGGATATGGCGAGGAATATTGGGCTTGGTGCTGCTGGTATTGGTGCTGCGATAGGTTATGGTTCATATCATTTAGGTGGTTTAATTAGGGGTGCTGGATTAGATGCTGGTATTGGGCTACAACAATTTAGTTTATCTATTATGCCTTATGCTAATGCAGCAATAGGAGCTGGCATAGGTATGGTAGCAGGGAGTATGATTGCTGATGCTATTGGTTTAAGTCAGGCTGGTAGTATGTTGATGGCAGCTGGTGTTGGCATGCTTGGATTATCTGCAACTGCTGCCATTACTGAGGTAAGTGCTCTTTCATTTGCTCTCTCTACACCATTCATAGTGATTGCTATTGTATTAATCATTGCTTCTCTCTTCTTTATGGCAGGAGATTGTGAACCTGTTGAGGTGACATATACATGTAAGCCATGGCAGCCTCCAACTGGAGGAGAAGATTGTGAAGCTTGTAATGACATGCCAGGATGTTCTGAATATAAGTGTAAGAGTTTAGGTGCAGCATGTGAATTAATCAATAAAGGTGCAGAACAAGAATTATGTATTGAGGCTAATCCAGATGATGCTACTCCTCCTAATATAGCACCAGGTAATATTGAAGCTTCTGGTGATAATGTAGATTTCAAGGAAACAGATAGTGGTATTGAACTTTCACAAGAGGGTTGCTTAGATGCATACATGCCTGTCACATTAAGATTTAATACAGATGAGCCAGCACAATGTAAATTTGATTTAGAAGAAAAAGAGTATGAGGAGATGCAATTTTATTTAGGTGGTTCTGGATATCTATACAATCATACAGAACAATATATCTTGCCAGATCCAAGTCATGGACAATCACATGGTATAAATTGGAGTGGTGATGTTAGATTTTATATTAAATGTCAAGATACACATGGCAATCTAATGCAGGATTTTTATACTATTGACATGTGTGTAAATCAAGGCCCTGATGAAAATCCTCCTAGTATAATAGATATCTCTCCTAGTAATGATGCCATGATTAGTTATAATAAAACAGAACAATTTGTAGAAATAAGGACAAATGAGATAGCAACATGTAGATGGTCTTATAATGATGTTGAATATGGGGAAATGGAAAATGAAATGGACTGTTGGACAGATTTTTCAGATTATCAAGCTCATGGATATGGTTATTGTAATACCACCTTACCAGCTAGCCATAATGAAAATGCATATTATATTAAATGTAAGGACCAACCATGGCTAGAAGAGGGTAATGCTAATAGAGAAAGTTTTACATATGTGTTAAATAAGCCAGATAAGCCAATAAGTTTAGAATGGATTGAACCAGCTGGTGAGATTGGTTCAGAAGCAGAAGTAAAGACCTTAATATTAAAAGCTAAGACACAAAATGGTGGGCAAGAGCATATATGTAGATATTCATTTTCTGGATATAATAATATGATTACTTTTTATAATACATTTGAGAGATTACATGAACAAGAATTTCAATTAGGCATAGGCAATCATAAGGTATATGTTGAGTGTGAAGATGAGACAGGTGATATGGCAAGAGGGGAAACAGATTTTAGAATAATTAAACAGACAGCAGGTGCAGAAATAGCAAGGATTTATCAACAAGATGGTAGCTTAAAGATTGTGACAACACAGGATGCTGAATGTGTTTATGCATTAGAT
>JBNGDY010000112.1:0-2424 GCA_049975665.1 Candidatus Nanoarchaeia archaeon
ATGTTAAATATTACTTCTCCATTAGACAATTTATAAAAACACTTGTTTTTAAGTTTTAATATGATTTAACTTAATCTTCCAATCATCTAAAGTTAATCTTTCCATATCTCTATGTAAAATTTCTCTAGTAATAAATTTCCATAATATATATGGGGCTGCACATTCCCCACATTTTGTGCTTCCTCCAAATTTGCATCCTGCTTGCTTTTCCCATAAATTAAGACAAAATTCTAACTCTTCTATATACCCTTTCTTATCCATAATAGGATACTGTGCTTAAGAATATAAATGTTCCTAAACATATCAAAATAAAACAATTTATAAAAACCCCTAATTACTCAATTATCTATGGTTGGAGAGAAGGTTAAGAAGAAAGCTAGGAAAACCAGCAGGAAGAAAAGCAAGAAGAAAACCAGTAAGAAAAATAAAAAGAAGGCTGGGAATAATCAGAAAGAGGAGAAATCACATATAAAGGCTAATCAAAAACCAGCTGGTAAGAAAACAGGTAATAGCACACTTATTATAACAGAGAAACCAGCTGCAGCTGCTAAACTAGCCTCTGCCTTATCTAATAACACAGCAGAAAAGAGAAATGAGAAAGGTGTGGCATATTACTCATTTAACAAAGATGGAGAGCAAATCTATATAGGTTTTGCAGTTGGACACTTATTTGGATTAAAGCAAAAAGGCAAGTCTGCTTTTCCAACATTTGATATAGAATGGGTGCCCTCTTATCAAAATAAAGCAACATATACAAAAAAATATTATGATGTTCTCAGCAAGCTGGCAAGAAAAGCTAACCAATTTGTAGTTGCATCAGATTATGATGTTGAAGGAGAGGTAATTGGGTGGAATGTTATAAGATTTATATGCAAACAAGAAGATGCTAAGAGAATGAAATTCTCCAGTTTAACTAAGCAAGAATTAGAACAAGCATATAAATCAATGCTTCCTACTATAAACTGGGGACAAGCAATAGCAGGAGAAACCCGCCATTACCTAGACTGGTTTTACGGCATCAATTTGTCAAGAGGATTAATGAAGGCATTAAGTAAGGCAGGCAGGTTTAGGATATTATCAATTGGTAGAGTACAAGGTCCAACATTAAAAATACTAGCTGATAGAGAATTAGAAATTAGAAAATTCAAACCAGAACCATTTTGGCAGGTATTCTTATTAATAAAAGATATTAAAGGTAAGCAAGTAGAGGTAAAATATGCAAAAAACATTGAGAAGCAAGAACAATTACTGAGATTTGAGCAATTAAGAGGTAAGAAAGGGCAGGCTGAAACAGAAACAAAGGAAGAGCAATTATCTCCAAGGCCTGGTTTTGATTTAACTAGCTTGCAGACAGAAGCATATAGATTATTTGGATTAACACCTACACAAACACTTGCTATTGCACAACAACTTTATTTAGCTGGATTAATTAGTTATCCAAGAACCAGCTCTCAGAAATTACCTGCATCTATTGGATATAAACAGATATTAAAGCAATTAGGCAGACAAACACAGCTTGTTAAATATGCTGTTAATAACCAGCCTATCCAAGGTAAGAAAGAAGATCCTGCACATCCAGCTATATATCCAACTGGAGAAACAGCTAGTTTAACTGGAAATAATAAGAAAGTATATAGCTTAATAATGAAGAGATTTATAGCTGCGTTTTGCAAACCAGCCATAATAGAGAATAGAAAGATTAAGGTTGATGTTGCTGGTGTTCATTTCTCAGCATCTGGTAAGGTGATTAAGGATAAGCAGTGGTTAAATGTATATCCTTATAAGATTAAAGAGCAAGAGATGCCTATTATTGAAGGAGAGGTAGATGTTAAGGAAATTAGAATAGAAGAGAAACAGACACAACCCCCAAAGAGATATACTTCTGCTTCTTTAGTCAGAGAATTAGAAAAAAAAGAATTAGGTACTAAAGCTACTCGTTCAAATATTGTAGAAACACTATATGATAGGGGTTATATAAAAGAGAAAAAAATAGAGGTTACTGCATTAGGTTTGAAAATGGTTGAAACTTTAAACAAACATTCTCCAATTATATTAGATGAACAATTAACAAGAAATATAGAAAAAGAAGTAGAGGCAATCCAGTTAGCTAAAGAATATAAGGGTTTGAAAGAAAAGGAAGAGCAGATTTTAGATAAAGCTAAACAAGATATTAGGAGTATAGCTAAAGATATGAAAGCACATCAGGAAGAGATTGGAAAATCATTAAGTGATGCTAATGCTAAGATGATAGAAAAGCAAAGAGAAGAAAATACATTAAGTGAGTGTCCTGTTTGCAAGAAAGGTAATTTGAGAATTATCTATAATAGGAAATATAAGCGTTCATTTATTGGGTGTTCAAATTATCCAGAGTGTAAGAATACATATTCTCTTCCTCTAGGAGTGATTAAGCCTGCTATTAAGAAT
>JBNGDY010000113.1:0-2397 GCA_049975665.1 Candidatus Nanoarchaeia archaeon
CTAGGAAGTGTTTTTAGTTTCCCAGTTTTCAATTGCTTTTTTTAGTGCAGAAGCTGCGAGATTAGAGCAGTGCATTTTTATTGGTGGTAGTCCTTCTAATGATGCTGCTATGTCTTGTTGAGTGATTGATTTAGCTTTTTGTAAGGTTTTGCCTTTTGCAAGCTGAGTAATCATGCTAGATGTAGCAATAGCAGCTGCACAACCCATTGTTTGAAATGAGATCTCCTCTATATAATCCTTGCCTTGTTTCTTATTAATTTTTAAATAGATTTCCATAACATCCCCACATACTGGATTGCCTATTTTTCCAACTGCATCTGGATTTTCTAATTTTCCCATATTTTTAGGATGTTTGAAGTGTTCTATTACTTTTTTACTATACTGATTCATTTTCTAATTCTTGATTTAATTCTTTTACTAGTGTATTAGGGTCTAAGCCATGAGAAATAGCTCCTTGTTCTATTGTCTCTAACTGAGCTAGATGACAGCTAATGCATGCTAATCCTCTTTCAGCTAATTTCTCAGCTAATCCAAGCTCTATTAATTCTGCAAATGTTGTTTCTTTAGTTATTTTTTTATTTGCCATTGAGTTTGATAGGGGATATTTTTCTTAATCTTTTTACAACCCCTTTAATTTCTTTTAAAAAGGTATCAACCTCTTGCTGGGTTGTAAATCTGCTTAGTGTGATTCTTAATGATGAATTTGCTTCTAATCCTGTCAAACCTATTGCTTTTAAGACATGGCTGGATTGCAGGGAATGGGATAAGCATGCTGAACCTGTTGATGTATATATGCCTTTATCTTCTAAATCTCCTCCTATGGATTCTCCTTCTATATTGTTAAATGAGACATTAATATTGTTACATAATCTTGCCTGTCTGCTTCCATTTAATTTCACACCAGGTATTTCTAGCAAGTTGGAAATGATTTTATCTCTTAGAGTTTGCATGTGTTTAATATGTTTTTTATTAGCTAATTTAACAGCAGTTGCAAAACCGACTATGCCTGGCACATTCTCTGTTCCTGAACGTAATCCTTTTTCATGTCCTCCTCCATGTAGTAATGGTGTTAGTTTGATACCAGCTTTTACATATAATGCTCCAACACCTTTTGGACCATGGATTTTATGTGCATTTAAAGTGACTAAATCTAGATTTTGTTTTTTTACATTTAATTTTGTTTTTGTATAGCTCTGACATGCATCTGTATGAAAATAAATATTATGTTTTTTGCAGATGTTGCCTAATACTTCTAGGTTTTGAATAGTGCCTATTTCATTATTACCATGTATGCATGAGAAGCATAATGTGTCTGGGGTGATAGCTTTTTCTAGCTCATCAGGATTAACAAAACCATTTTTGTCTACATCTAGATAAGTGATTTTAGCTCCTTGTTTTTCTAACCATTTACATGTATTTAATATGCAGTCATGTTCTATCTTTGTTGTTATAATATGTTTCTTAGAATTAGCAAAAAACAGACCTTTTAATGCTAAGTTGTTGCTTTCTGTACCTCCTGAGGTGAAGATGATTTCATAAGGTGTTGCTTTAATTGATTTTGCTATAATTGCTCTGCTTTTTTCTACAGCATCTGATGCCTGATTGCCAAATATGTGTTTTGAGCTGGCATTAATGTATTTTTCTGTGAAATAGGGTTGCATAGCTTTCAAAACCCTTTCATCTACTTTAGTAGTGGCTGCATTGTCTAAATATATCATTTTAATATATTGGTTGGCAATTACAATAATCCATTATTGCTTTATTGTATTTTTTACAGACCTGGCAAGAACATTTTTCTTTTTTCATTAATTGCAGTATTTTCTCAATTTCTCTAACTGCTTCTTTTGGTTGTTTAGCAATTTTTCTAGCTGATATCTTTATTTCATCTCTTATATTTTTTGATATCTTAACTTTTGTAGCTCGTTTACCTGAGAGGTATTGAGCTATTGCTGCTTTACTAACTCCTAAGGCATTACCTGCTTTTTCATAACTTAGTTCATATTTTTTAATAAGTTCTTTAGCAAGTGCCTTTCTTATTGATGGTATAATATACCATACTTCGATCTCTTGTGGTAATAGATACATTTTCTGTTGTTTTGTTAACTATTGTTAACTTTATAAAGTTTTCTGTTTTAGAATTCTCTTTTTATCATTAACTGATAGATAAGCTAGTATCATTAACTGATAGATAAGCTAGTATCATTAACTGATAGATAAGCTAGTATCATTAACTGATAGAGATAGCATCTACAGGACATGCAGCTTCTGCTTGTTTTTCACAGGTTATCTCATCTACTTCTGCTTGTTTTGCAACTGCTTTGCCATCTTTCATTTCAAAACTCTTGCTACATATAGAAGCACATGAACCACATCCTATACATTTTTCTTTATTTACAG
>JBNGDY010000114.1:0-1767 GCA_049975665.1 Candidatus Nanoarchaeia archaeon
CAATTTATTTTGTATCTTAATAAGGTGAGATTGCTTGTGGCAGGGGGTTTGTTGTTATTGCTTCTTAGTTTGTTTTATGTTTTATTTTTAATACCTGGGATATTTATATTGCTTTTCTGCTTGTTATTTGCTTTTGCTAAATCTGTTGAAAAGGTAATGGTTAGGCAATTGCTTGCTAGTAAGTTAAGGGAAGGTGATTGGTTAGTTGAGGATGTTAAGATAGGTGAGGATAGAATAAAAAAGGCTTGGGAAGGTTTGTCTTTAGATGATATTAAGCAGTTGAAGAAAGCTAAGAAAAAGGTTAAGATTCAGGAGGGTATTCCTTTTGTACCTTCTTTTTTAATTGCATTCTTAATATTTGAATTTTTTAAAGAAGCTATTATGGAATTCTTGGTTTTAATTTAACTAGTGGTTGTTTTTTTTGCGTTGTTTGTTTTCTCTGTTTGTTTTCTGGTTTACTAGTAAGTATTTTTTGTTGTGTATCTGCTAATTCTTGTTTACTAGCTTGTTTTCTTTCTGTTTCTTTACCTGTTATGGGAATGATTTCTAATGCAGCATGATTTGTTAATGATTTTTGTTGTATTTTGATATCTTTTGGTGAGAATGCTTTTTTTAATTTTAATGCTATTTCTCTAGCTAGTGATTGTGTGGATTGTTTTAGGGTTGATGTATGTTGCAAGGGGATGACTAGTGCATGTCCTTGGTTTAATGGATTGATTTCTAATACAGCAATATTTTCTTGATTTTCACCTATTTTATATGATTCAATTTGATTATTTGCAATTGCACAGAAGATGCATTTTTGTTTTTCTTGTTGTATATTCCCTGCTATTAGTTGATTTTCTTTTAAGAATTCTTCTAGTTCTTGATTATCCATAGATTGGATTTTATCTTTAACAAGTTGTTGTTTATTTTCTGGAAAATGTTTAACTTGTTCTAATAGTTGTTGTTTGATTTGTTTTGCTTGTTCATTTGTTAGCATGTTCTTATATAGATAGAGATATTATAAATTTATTTATATGGTTGTTTTATTGTTTTAAAGGTTCTTATTTTTCTTTTAGGGATGGGATATTCATTCTGTTGTTGGGATAGTTGTTTGTAGAATTCTATTTCTTGATATATTGTTGTTGTTTCTCTTCTGCCCTTTCCTTTTTGGCAGGCTGTTTTTAAATTAGGTATGTTATTAGAAACAATTTCAAGTAATTTCATTTAACCTAATGCTCTTCTATAATCAATTATTTCAACAGATGAAACACCTTCTATATTATTAAAGATTTCTTCTGCTTTATCAGTGCCTTTTTCCTCATCTATTCTTAATGATGCGATTAAGGCTTTTAATCCAAAAGCAATATCTTGTTCTTCAAATTTGACATCACCTTCTTCTTGCTTGACTTTTTCTTCACCTTTTTGTTTTATAGATTCTAGATTAGTATCAGGATTTTCTGGCATGATTTTTAATTGTATTAAAGCCTGTCCCATTATGGTCCTTTGAATCCGCATTTACATTGATATTCAATAGACAGTTCTCTACATCTGTCACATCTTGTTATTTTTTCATTACATTTTGGACATGGGAAGCTTACTCCCTTATTTGTTTCTTGTCCACAACTTGAACATGTTGCCATATGTGATTTTATTAGAGTTGGTTTATAAAGGTTTTTGTTGAGGATGTTTGATTGATAGATATAGCAACTTAATGCTGGGTTGCCTTAATATAGCAACTTAATGCTGGGTTGCCTTAATATAGCAACTTAATGCTGGGTTGCC
>JBNGDY010000114.1:1867-2387 GCA_049975665.1 Candidatus Nanoarchaeia archaeon
TTAATATAGCAACTAGATGGCAATAATACTTAAAAATCTATAACATCTAGAATAGTTATGCAAAATTATTCAGCTTTAGTAGAAAGGATTGCTAAATCAGCAGGTTTGGAAAAAGAAGAGGTTGAGAGGAGGATAGAGGCTAGGAAAGCTAAATTATCTGGTTTAATTAGTAAAGAAGGTGCTGCTCAGATTATTGCTGCTGAATTAGGTGTGAATTTTGAAAATCAGGAGATGAAGATATCAGAGTTGGTTGGAGGTATGAAAAAGGTTAATCTTGTTGGCAAGATTATCCAATTATATGCTGTTAGAGAATTTGAGAAGAAAGGTAAGAAAGGCAAGGTTGCTAATATGCTTGTTGCAGATGAGACAGGGGTTATGAGAGTAGTGTTATGGGATACTAACCATATTGAATTAATAGAAAAAGGAGAGATTAAGGAAGAGGATGTTATAGAGATTAAGAATGCTGGTATGAGGGATGCAGAATTGCATTTGTCTGGTTTTTCTGATATTAAGAAATCTG
>JBNGDY010000115.1:0-2373 GCA_049975665.1 Candidatus Nanoarchaeia archaeon
GTGCTACAACAAACTCTTCCCCTCCAAATCTACCTATGATATCTATCTCTCTCCTGACTTAACCCATTAGCACTACAAAACCATATTCTAAATTCTCAGTAAGCACCTATTTCAAAGCAAATAGACTTTGAAACTAAAATTGTAGTGCCTACATAAATTATACACTTGACTTCTAATCTATATTATGCTAGAATAGTGGAATATTTTAAATGAAGGTGCAAATATGTTTGTAAGGGTAAAAACTTCTCCAAAAAGTCCTAGAAAATCTGTTCAGATTGTTGAGTCTAAAAGGTTGGACGGAAAAGTGAAGCAAAGGATAGTTAAACATATAGGAGTTGCATTTGATGATGATGAGTTAGAGGAGTTAAAATCATTAGCAAATTCTATTAAAATAAAATTGGAACTTAATGAGCAATTACCTCTATATACGCAAAAAGAGATTGAGCAATTAGAAAAATACAATAAAATATCCACAGATAACAAAGAGGGGCTAAAAAAAGATATCAACAACCAAAAGAATAATATTAATAGAGAAGATTATGATGTGAACTTATTGGATATGATTGAAGAGGATAGAGTTATAAAAGGTGTTCATGATATATATGGAAAGTTATATGATGAGCTAGGCTTTAATAATATTTTATATAATCCAGCTAGAAATGTGGCTAGTAATAAGGCATTAAAAGAGATTGTAATGGCTAGAGTTGCAAATCCTGATAGTAAAAGAGGTAGTGTATTAAACCTTGAAGAGAATTTTGGTGTTAAATTAGATCTAAAAGCTGTATATAGGATGATGGATAAAATAGATGATAAACAAATTCTAAAACTAAATAAACTTGTATATAATCAAACAAAGGCACTATTCAAAGAGAAAATAGATATAGTTTATTTCGATGCTACTACACTCTACTTTGAAAGCTTCACAGAAGATACAGGTGATGATGCAATAAAAAAGAATGGCTACAGTAAAGATGGTAAGTTTAATCAACCCCAAGTAGTATTAGCTTTAATGGTAACTAAACAGGGATTACCTGTTGGTTATAAAGCATTTAGTGGTGATACATTCGATGGTCATACAATAGTTCCAGCACTTAAAGAGGTACAAGAGAATTTTAATATAGATAAAGTAGTATTTGTAGCAGATAGTGGTATGTTTAATAAAACCAATTTAAAAGAGTTTGACACAATACATAATCCATTTTTATATAAATACTCTAATTATAATTGGAGTATAACAACTAAAACATTAACACTAAAAGATTATCAACATCAATTAAAAGAGTTTACTAAATCAAATATCACTTATATAGTAGGTGCTAGAATAAAAAATATGTCACAAGATATCACAACACAAATACTCAATATGGATAATTATAAACAATTAGATGATAACACAAAAGTAGCTACATTTGACTATCAAGGAAAAAAACTATTAGTTACACACTCACAAAAAAGAGCTAGAAAAGATAAACATGATAGAGAAAAAGGGATAGAAAAACTAAGACTAAGACTTGCAAAGAATAGTTCAGTTAAATCTCAATTATCAAATCAAGGGTATAAAAAATATCTACAACTCGAAAAAACAAATCAAGATAAAAAAGATGATAAGAAAAAGTCATCTTGTGATATATCAATTAAACTTAATGAACAAAAGATAGAAGAAGATTCAGTATGGGATGGATTAAAAGGGATTGTTACAAATAATATAGAATTATCTAATGAAGAATTGATTCATCAATACACAAACCTTTGGCAAGTTGAAGAGTCTTTTAGAATTACTAAACATGATTTAAAAATAAGACCAATATACCACTGGAAACCTTCAAGGGTAAAAGCACACTTAGCTATATCTTTTATGGCTTATACACTAGTAAGACATCTGGAGTATAGAGTAAGATTGCAATATATAAAACTATCACCCCAAAAAATAAGAAAAATATTGCTATCAATACAAGCAACAATATTTTATAACACAAAAACAAATAAAAAATATGCAATACCATCTAAGATATCACAAGATGCGAAAAAAATATATAAACTTATGGAAGTGCCAATGAAAACATCAGCATATAAATTGTAGTGCCTAAATAAAAATAAGAACCCCTTAATTAAAGGCTTTATAGCGATTATTAGGGCTAAGTCGGGAGGGATAAAAAGTATGACAACTTTCTAAAATCAGTGCTCAATCCATCAGTCCTTATCATTGATGAAATAGGATATTTCAATATGTCTAAAGAGGAATCCAATCACTTCTTCCAGATTATCTCAAAGAGATATGAAAGAGGTTCTACAATATTAACATCTAATTTAGTATTTAGCAAATGGAAACAGGTATTTGGAGGTGATAAAATTGTTACTACTGCTATTTTAGAC
>JBNGDY010000116.1:0-2360 GCA_049975665.1 Candidatus Nanoarchaeia archaeon
ATTTATAATATTACAATCAATTCCAACTTGGAGTACATCAACAAGAGTAATAATTACAATAATGTTTTTATCCTTCTTGTTTATAGACCATATAGATGTCATCTATAAATTAAATAAAGATGAAAGAGAAATAATTCATGAAGCAAAATCAGAGAGAAATGCACTCTGGATAATAACAATTATCATCTCACTAGGATTAGTATACCAAATAATTATGAGTGGATTAAAACAAGAATTATTAATTGATTGGGTTCTTGTCTTTGCTTTAATAGCAGGCTTAATAACTAAATCAATATCAAATATCTATTTAGATAAAAAGAACTAATGAACAAAAAACAAACAATCCCCCGTTATTTATTTGGATTTTCATTAATCATAGTAGGACTGGTTTTAGATTATCTAGAGCTTGGCAAGGATTTCCTCGGGTTCTCATCAGTAGGGGCATGGATGATTTTTATAGGATTTATTATACTGACCATAGTTACAATAACATTAATATCAAAGAAGAGCAGAATAGTAGATGAAAGAATGCAGAAACTTGCTTTTCAAGCTAGTAGGATAACCTTCTTATTCCTAATATTTGGAGCATTTATTATCATGATAATTGATGGTATAAACAGAATAGAAATCCCATATAGATTATTCATGAGTCATATGATTGCTTGGTTAATGGTAGTCTACTTTATTTCTTATAAAATCTTAGAGAGATATTACTAATTAAGCAGGAAATGAAAACAAAAATCAAGAAGTTTAGGAAGAAACTAGGTATGACACAAGAATTCTTAGCTAATAAAGTAGGTATAACAAGACAAACAATTAATGCATTAGAACAAGGCAGATATAACCCTTCATTAGAGCTAGCCTATAAACTTACTAAAGCACTTAAAAAAAAGCATATAGAACAGGTCTTCTATTTATCTACAAAAACTAATTAAATTCTATTTACCTTATAAATTAGTGGAAAATGGAGAACATAGAGAAGATTCTGTCTGAAATAGGACTAAATAAAAATGAGATTAAAGTTTATATTGATTTAATAAAAAATGGTTCATCCACACCAACAGAAACATCAAAACGAACAGGCATCCACCGTTCTAATGCTCATGATTCCTTGTCTTCACTAAGAGAAAAAGGATATGTTTATGAACAGATTGGACAAGACAAGAAAACATTCTCACCAGTTAATCCAGATGAGATTAAGCAGTATTTTAAAGAAAAAGAAAAAGATGTAAATGAGGCAGTTAAGAAATTAAAACAATTTCTAAAAAAACCTGCTAGAAAACAAGGTGTATCTATATTTCAAAATATCTATGCAGTCAGAGAGAGATTACTTGAATTACTAGATGAAAAACAACCAATCTACATCTATGGATTTTCCTCATTATTATTAGAGAAAATAGGAAGAGATTTTTTCCATGAATTTAATAAAAAAAGAGAAAAACAACAAATTGAATTAAAATGTATATGCAATCAGGATTTCCCAAAACAGAGAGAGTATCAATACACACATCATAAAAAATTATCTAAACAATATGATGCATCTGTAATAACCATCTTATGCAAACCAAGACTACTTATCATCATATTAGAAGAACCAATCTCATCCATTCTCATCATAAATGAAGATATTGCTAATGCATTTGAAAATTATGCTAAAATATTATGGGAAAAAGCTTCTTGAAACTGCTGTTACTACTATTTATTGTAGGTTGTAGCCTCCCAGACTATCCTTATTTATATATTTTTTATTCTTAATATAAATACAATGATATCTGAAACAACAAACCTGTGCAAGAGTTGTTATCAAGTTATTACCCATCCAATTTGTGAAGAGTGTTATATGAAGCAGATATCATACTGGTTAGGTGATAGAGGGGTAAGTAAAAAACAAATTAATCTGCTTGTTACTAAATTAAAACATAAATATGAAGAGAGCATGAATGACAATCAATGCATCTTATGCAGAAAACAAGGTGTTGGTGTCTGTTCATATTGCTTTTTTTTTGATGCAACTAGATTATTAGAAAAAATGAAATTTAATAAGAGATTTATAAGAAAATTTATAGCAGTATTTAGTTATCATAAATGGTATGAACCTTATTATCCAGAAGAACCTAATGCTTAACAAAATTATCTTCCCATCTTTCTAAGATATGATTAGGTACTTCTAATTGCTTCCTCTTGCTTTTTGTATAATCTTTCCTAATCATCAAGCCAACAATTAAACCTAAAAACAAACCAGATAAATGAGCAATTGTCCCAACATTAGTAGGCATAAATGTTCTTATTATGTCCCCAATCATCCACACAATAGCAGCTAAAAACATAGGCATAGGAATGCCAAATGCAAACACACCCAT
>JBNGDY010000117.1:0-2333 GCA_049975665.1 Candidatus Nanoarchaeia archaeon
TATTTTTTTGTAACATTTGTCATCTTTTTATTACAGTTGTTATAATATGTTAACACTACTTTATAAATGTTTTTATTAGAAGTTTTAAATTTTTATGTTATGCGTGGGTTTTGGGTTTTTAGACACTAAGAATATAATTATCCACCGGCTTCTTTAGCACCTTCAGCAACTTTATCCGTAATCGTCCCCACTGTAATTAATTTTTCTCTTAATCTTGCTGCACCATCTCTCGCAGCATCTTGCTGGGACCCAATAAATATACTTGCAATAACTTTATCTATCTTCATTATTATAAATAAAACAGCAATAATTAAATTAACACCTACTATCACCCAAGTCATTGTAGCAAATTGCCCTTGAAAAACACCCTTAATCACTGCTTGTGCAACCACATAAATACCATAAACAACCCATAATAAAGTTCCTATAAAAATGTGTACACTATTATTTTTAATCCTAGCTTGAATTGAAAAAAGTCCTAAGATAGCTAAAGGAACAACAGATAAAAATGAAAGCCCAATAGATTTAAATGAAATAAGAATACCAAATATTTCCTCTGGCCTTATTATCAAAACAAATGCAGTACCAACAATAAAACCCAATGTAGTCGATATCCACTCTTTTTTACTAGAAACAAAAAAACCAAGGACACTTGATAAAAAAGCTCCAACAATTATGGCTCCAACAATATAAGTAATAGTAATGCCAAAAGTATCCCACCCCCCAATTTTATGAGCCCATCCATCATACCAGCCAGGTATTTTTTCTAAAATGGGCGTTTCATCTTCCTGTCCAGCAACACAGCTCAAACTAAGACTAACAAACAACAATCCAAATATCAGAAACACAAAAAACTTCCTCTTATCTATCTCTTTTAACATACACATTTTAGGTTTTGTTTATTTATAAATGTTTTTACTTTTGTTTAGAATTATGAGTTATCTATCTGATGCTTGTCTAAGAAACTTTCAATCTCAGAAATAACCTTATTAAAATCATCAATACCTTGCTTTATTGTGTCAAATGCCTGCTCATCATCTATCTCTCCATATTTATGAACAAGTATATTCCTAAAATTCTTCATATCTTTAATGAGATTTATAATTTTTAAAGGAAGAATTTTCTTTTTCTTTAAATTATTCAGGATACTCTCTTCTGATTCAGGCATTCCAAGCCCTAAGTCAGTATTAATAATATTACAAATATCAATAAGATATTCAATAGCTGATTCAGTTTCCTTATAAACTGCATCCCTAACCATTCTCGATTTATTAAAATCTTCAAAAGCTTTAGGAAGGTGCTCATTAATAATCTCAACTAAATCAATCACATTTCTTATTTTTGACTTTATAACCTCTTCTCTCAACTTCATACTATCTTCTTAAAATTTATATAATCATAATAGGTCTTTTTAAAATCCTCAAATCTCTTAACCACCTCATAAGCCTTATCATAAACAAAACCTCTATCTCTTGCATAAACTACCTTGCCTCTTAAAACTTCTTTTTGAACATATAATGGCAAATCCTGAAATATTCTTATGTCATACTTATCTGGTAGATTACCAAGAGCTTTTAATCTAAAATTAAATCTCTGCTTTTTATCACCATTATAATAAACAGCTAAATCAATATCAGAAAATTTATTTGACTTATTCTGTGCAACACTTCCAAATAAGATAATAAATTCAACTTTCTCTCCTCCTAACTTTTTTATCTCCTTAAGCACGTTCTCCATAAAAATAAATAGATTGTCAAAGTTATAAACCTTTTTATAAAACAATAAAAAATCACTTTTGAATAATCTTAACATCTAACTTGCCAGATTCAATGTTATATTTTGAATAAATTTCTTTTATAAAATCCAAAACCCTTTTAGAATCCATATCACTATTATTATAAAAAACAATCTTGTTTCCCCTTACCTTATATGAAAACCCTGATTCAGTTTTTATATCAGTAAAACAACCCCAAATATTTCTTAATCCTTGTTTTAATTTGGTTAATAATGTTTCTCTATTATGTTGTTCATCTCCATTTTTTTGAGATTGCTTACTCTTCCTGTATTTATTATATATATTTTCAAAAAGACTACATAATGAATATCCTGCTGTAATTGATAAAGGCACTACAGCAGCCATAGGAGTTAACATATATAATCCAGCTAATCCAGCAATCCCTCCACATCCCCCTACAAGCTTTCCTAAACCCCTATATGCTTTTTCCTTTCCCCTAACGTCACTATAATTTTTATAAAAATCTGTACTAACTGATTCAAATTCTCTGTTATATAGATTTCTAACACCTGTCCCAACAGGATCTAGAGCTGAAACA
>JBNGDY010000118.1:0-2281 GCA_049975665.1 Candidatus Nanoarchaeia archaeon
GTTTTCCGTCGATAAGTGTGATTTTCACTAAGTTAATTAAACTCCGGACAGAGCAAATGCATCAGTGATTATTTAAATAGGGTTTCTATTGGCAGTAGAAAGAACCTTCTATTAGTAGTAGAAAGCATTAATGTCCTTAAAGTTAAAAGAATATATGGTTATTTAATAATTATACCTGTTTTTAGTGCCTCTTTAACAATTGTAACCATTTTAGAGATTTTGTTAAACTCTTTTGATGTATAACATAAGAAGTCTACTGGCATATCTAAATCCCAATAATCATAAACTTTAGCAACTCTCTCAAGAAAATTTATGCCTTCAAAATCATCTGATACAATAATTAAATCAAAATCACTTTCATTTTTATAATTACCTTTTGCTCTACTTCCAAATAGAATAATCTTTTTGATTTTAAAGTCCTTGCTAAGATTTGTTAAAAAATTCTTTATTTGTTGTTTAAATTTTTCTTTACCCATTCTATGGTTTCCTTAGCATATTTAATAAAATTATTTATATTAATCTCATCTAAATAATCCAGCTAGTCAGGATATCTTGTATAAGTATATGCAGGAGTAAGTTTTTTACAGTTATCTAATATTTCTTTTGGAGCATTAAGTTTTTTAGCAAGCTTATTAATTTTTTTCTGCTGATTGTTGGAGATAAAAGAGTCCAGCATCTATTTTATCCCCTTTGATATTATATTTTGCAGTATCAAAATCCTTGATTGCTTTAGAAAACCAGTTTTTACTCTCTTTCATAATGATGTTAGTGATAGAGATTATTTAAAGTTTTGTTTAGCACCTCTTTTAAAGCCTTATTGGGTTTGGAACCACATAAAAACTTATTTTAGTTATTTTTAAAGAATAAGAAACAAGGCATAAAAATTATCTTGGTCTTGTTTTTGGTAACATTGTCAGTATAATATTCTGATAATATAAATCCTTTCTTTGGAGAATATGCTTTTATAAAGTTTTCAAAAGACCTTCCATATTTTGAATTTTTTAATGTGGTTTTTACTATTTTATTTTTACCTCACTAAAATATATACTTATTTTATAATAGTGAGGTTATCTGTAAATGCTTTGTTTATGTTTTTTATCTGAAATAGTAAGATTATAAAGAAGATGATTGTTATCCTGCTATTAATATATCCTGCTATTAATATATCCTGCTATTAATAGATAATACATTAAGGTAGAACCACTTAAAAGTATTAAAATTATTGGTGTTGTTATCATCTAAGAGATACAACAAAATCGAAAGATTTATAAATCCTTCTTGCTTTATTTTGTTAATATGGGTAGATTAACAGAAGCTTATGAAGTTTATGAAAGAAATCAGGCAGAGAAGAGAGGCAGATTTAGAGATGTTCTTAAAGGTGCTGGCAAGGGATTAGCTGGCTTGGTTTTAGGTGGTGTTTTGGTTGGCGGGGCTGGGGAGGCGCGTGGTGAGGTTGTTAATTATGAGAAGGTATATCAATATAATGATTTTACTAGTACTTTTGAGGGTTTATCTGCAGAATATTTCAATTTAGATCCAAGTAAGAGTATTTCTTTAGTAAACAATAATGATTTTACTTATGAAGGAATGATGCCTTCTGATAGGGGTTGGACAATGTGTTTGTTTCTGGATAATAGGGTTATTGGAAGTGCTAATAATGGTTTTATTGATAAACAAAACTTGGGGGGCAGATATATAGATATGGAAGATGGTGATAAGCCAACAGGGGCAATTTTAAGTCATACTCCTGATTTAAATAGGGTAGAAGTAGGGATATTTGATACAGATACCTTAAGGTTTATTCCTAATCCTGAAATTGAGCATTATGTAATTGGAAATGTACCTATTCCTGAGGACCCTTATCCTGGCAAACCGTATGGTGATGGCAAATTTTATGGAGGGATAGGATTTAATGGTTCTCTTGGCGATTTAAGTCAGCTTCCAGCATGGTCTGATTCTGTGGACACACTAACTTTACCAACAATAAATGCAGTAGAGGTCCCAGAATTATCAACATTAGTTTCATTGAGCATTGGTGGTCTTGGATTAGCTTTGAGGAAGAAAAGGAAATAATTTAATAATTGCTAATTGTTCATAATATTTATAAAGCTCATCTACTTGCTAGATTTATGATAAAGAGGTTGTTAATATTGTGTTTATTCTTGTTTATAATTAGCTTAGGAGTTGTTAGTGCTATTATTCCAGATGATTGTCATTCTGCTATGATTAGTTATTGGAAGTTTGATGGCTCTACAGAAAATGAATTTTCTGGTCCTGGTGT
>JBNGDY010000119.1:0-2224 GCA_049975665.1 Candidatus Nanoarchaeia archaeon
ATCATAAACAGGAACAAAAGAAGTTCCACCACCCCCTTTAATTTCATAATCTAATATCTTCCTTATATTCCCATTAGAACACTCTAAACAATCGCTTACTTCTGCATCACAAAATAAAACAAATATCTTAACTTCTTTAAAACTCTTTGAGATATTTACAACTTCGCCTAAAAATTCGCTTAACTCTTTTGTGCTTATACTTCCAGAAGTATCAATAGCAACTGCTATTTCTATGTTCTCCTTTAATATACTAGGCATATAAAATCCTGTGGCTATACTTCTTTTACTTGGGCGATTATAAGTATAATCACTCATAATCTCATTAGTTATATATTTGTATAACTTTTCTTTCCAACTTACTTTTTGCCCTATGTATTGCTCTACTAATCTTTCCATACCTACTGGTGTGTTCCCTTGCTGTTTGCTATAAGTTAGGGCTTCTACCATACTTCTCGCCCATTCGCCCTCTTGCTTTTGTTGTTCTGCTTTCTCTAACTCATTTGAGGGTTTGCTCTCGTAGTGTTCATCTCCAAAACTACTCATCTCTTTTTTAACTTGTTCTGGAAGTTCTTTATTTAAAATATAAAATAATTCCTCTACGGATTTTCCCTCTATCTTTTCTATAAACTTTTCATCTCCTTTTTTATTTACATACTTAAGACAATAACCTTCTCTATCATATTCCCTAACAGGGACACAACCATTTTTTAACTCTCCTGAAAACTCAAAATTATTTTGAAGTAATATTGTATTAACAACATAATCAGCTGTTATATTAAATAGATTAGCTTCTCTATGCCCTCGTCTTGATAAATGATGTAAAACTATATGAAAAACCTCGTGTGCTAATAATGTTTTAACTTCTTCTTCATTTAATTTATCAATAAAATCAGTATTATAATACAAATCTCCTCTAATATTGACCCCTGCTGTTTCTGTTTTCTTATTATCCTCTATAAGATTTAGTTTCATAATTAAGTAAGAGAAAAAAGGTTTTTCTTTTTGTAATTTAACTCTTGCTCTAATTAATTTATCTTTTGCTATTAAGTTTGTGTCTATCATTTTTATTTAGTCCTTTAAATATTTTAGATATTTCTCGCTCAAAGAGTTCCAATTTTTACATTTAATTATGTTCTGTTTAAAGTGTGTTGGATTGCTACCTTTCATAAATCTCAATATCAATATTGAGAATTCTGGCTCTAAAAACTCGCATAAGTTTGTTATGCTTTCTAATTTCTTTTTGTCTTTCTTATATTCTTCAATTAAACAACTAATTACAGAATATTTTAAATCCAATTCTTTAATTTCTGCTATCTTCTTTGGATTTTTCAATATGTCTTTAATATCTATTTTTCTTTGTAGCTTATTGAAAGCAATAAATTCTAATGCTGTTCCCTCACCTACTGCTGAACTCACTAAAATATTTAAATCGTCGTCTTTCTCTGCCCCATTAATTAATTTAGAACAGAATTCCCAACTTCTTGGTGTTGCAAATGCTTTATCTTTGTTATCTGTTTCAAATTTAAATAACATACTTGGCTTAAATTGTATGAAAGCCATAACTCTACTATCTATGTTATTTTCTGTTGCCCATTTAAACCATTCATCTTTATCTGGAACAGATAATTCTATATGGATAAATCTGTTTGCTAAAGGGCTTGGTAATTCAAATACCCTTGCTTTATCCTCTAATCTATTTCCTGCTGAAATAATAACCCAACCTTTAGGTAATTTATAATCTCCTAATCTTCTATCTAAAATTAACTGATAGGCACTTGCTTGAATACTTGGAACAGCAAGATTTAATTCATCAAAAAATAAAACCCCTTTTGAGTTTTCGTCTTGTGGAAGCCAACTCGGTGGAAGCCATTTTGTTATACCATTATCCATACTTGGAAGCCCTCTTAAATCGCTTGGTTCTAATTGGCTTACTCTTACATCAATAAAAGAAAATTTATCTTTATCATAATCCTCGCAAAACTCTAATTTTTGTTCTTTGGCTATGCCCTTGCACATTTCTTTAACTGCTGTTGATTTTCCTATTCCAATCGCACCCCATATAAATAAGGGTATTTGCTTTTCGTATCCTATTTTAATTAGTTCTTTTAGTTTTTTATGATTTATTGATTTCATTTTTTTGTTTTATCTCCTTTTTTATTTAATGAATTTAAAATAAGTTCTGTTAATTCTTGCTCTCTTAACAACTTTAATAAAACTCTATGTC
>JBNGDY010000120.1:0-2202 GCA_049975665.1 Candidatus Nanoarchaeia archaeon
CTTAATACTCTTCTTGCCATATCTGCTATTACTTTATCACCAAGAGGCGGATTCTGAGCAATTTCAGTTAAAGAATTAACATCTCCCTGACTAGCAAAAGCTATAACTGCCATTCCAGGCTGTTCATTATTTAAAAAATCATATCCATTTTCCATATTATATATCAATCAATAGTATTTATAAATCTTTCTATTCTGTTATATCTTATAAGTAGTTACAGATAGAAAGGTTTAAAAAAGCAATTTTATTTTAAATTATATAATGAAACAAAAATTAAATCTTAGTATAAACACAAAATTATCAGAGAAAATAGGTATTGAAGTTAGCAGGAGCTTTTTTGGAAGGGAGAATAATATTATTAAATTTATCGTATATAAAAATGGCCGATAAGAGAATTGTAGATGGTTTAACAAGTGAAAGATTGATAGATGAGATGAATAGTTCTCTTTTCTTAGATTATTTAGGAAAGAGTATTAGTCACACAAGAAACACTGGATATGAAACCAGTTTTGAATTAATTAGATCTCCGGAACAAGATGAGTTTTATTATCCTAATAAAATTAGTGTAGGAGACTCTACCTCTGTAGGTATTATGCATTATAATGAAAGGCACTTGCAACTTATAGAGGAATTTGAAAAAACAACTGGCCATTCTTTTCCGAATATCACTGATTATGCTGGTTCTGGAACAAGGCTATTAGAGTTTAATATGCTAAAAGAGAATTATGAGACAGCATTAAAAAAATTTTTACAAAATAAAAAAGAAGATTTTGAAATAGATATCCCAACACCTCAGAATAAACGCCTTGAATACTCTTGGCATTTTCAAGATGCTTATCCCTCTATTGATGTTCATACACACCCTGCTCACAGAATTGGAGGCATATTTGAAATAAGCAATATGGTTCCTTCAGTTCTTGATTTAAAATACTTAAGAGAGATGAAACAAAAGTTAGAAAGTGGAAGCTTAGAAGATTTGCCTCAAGAGAGCTATGAAGAAGAGGAGTTGATTAAAATTGGTGCAAATCCTCTTATACTTATTGCAGGAACAGGGGAAGTAAATTCAGGATATCCACTAAAGCTTTTAACGTGTTATAACGGCTCTGCTAAAGATGGTGAGATAATTGAATTTAATCAAAGAATGAGAGAATTAGAAGCAAGAAGATTTAGGCATCCAACCCCAAAAATCATAAGGAATGGAAACTTTGCTCAAGCATTAGGTTACTATAATCACAGACAAGGCAGGGTAGATTTTGAGGCTAATTCCTTAGATGCATTATTAGCATTAGATTAAGTATTGTAGATTATTAATTAAAATCTCTTTATTTTATAAAAAGAAAATTTTATAAAGTTTGGAAATGTGGAAGCTATATGAAAAAAAAGTTGGTTGGAACAATAGGTTTAATTTTTATTATATCCTCTGTTTTGAGCTCTTTATTTAATTTAACTATAACAGGAGCAGTAGTGGGACCATATACTAGAGATTATTTTTCTTTTATTGCTATAGTGTTATTCTTAACTGGAATGGTATTAATTTTTATGTCAAAGCCCAATCTGGTTGAGATTACTGAGACTGATTCAGGAAAACAAGTTTTAGGTCTTGGTCTAAGGAAGCAATTAAAGAGGCATAGAGCAGCTATTGAATCAGCTGCTAAAAAAATAGGCACAGGTACAGGGAAAGAAGAAAAACTCAGAGGTTATGACCTTCATTCTATTAGAGCTGGTTCTGGTCAAAGGTTGTTATTTACTGAAGGTACTAATCCCAATGAGGTGATTGCAGTAGCATATCTTCCTGATCATGGATATGGAGCATGGTTAAAAAATAATGGGAAACCATATAGAAACCCATAATTAACATTCATCTAAGGTCTCTGCTTCTGTAAATACATCTACTTGAGCATTACAATTAGCACAATGCATGACAATAACATCTGAGGGGTCAGCTCTCATAAGCACCTCTTTTGCTTCTTCATAACTTAATTTTGCTTTTAGCTCATCTTCATTTAGATCATACTTAAACAGTCTGGTCTTACCTCTTTTACAAAATGCTTCTACATGTGAAAGATAATTAATATAAGCTGTTTCTAATTCATCAACTTTATTCCGATAATCCTCTAAATAATCCCTGTCAGTTTCATCAGGCACTCCTAATTTTCTATTAAAAAAATCACAACTTGCTTCTAATTCTGAAACCCTCTCTCT
>JBNGDY010000121.1:0-2131 GCA_049975665.1 Candidatus Nanoarchaeia archaeon
ATATTTGAAATAAAAAAAGAAATACCAAAATTTTTAAAAGATAATTTAGATGAAAGAGATGGCTTACTTTATACTAAAAATGGATTTTCATTTATGTTAACTGGAGAAATCTCATTAATGTATACTGATGATAAGGCAAGGGAAGAAGGAAAAAATGGAAGAAGGGTTCATCTGGTTGTGTTAGCTCCTTCATTTGATGTGGTTGATAAGATTAATAATTGGTTAGATGAGCTTGGTAGAAGAGACTATGATGGTAGGCCTATTTTTAATATTGCTTGTGAGGATTTTGTTAAGAAGATGGCAGAGATTGATGATAAGATAGAGGTGATTCCAGCTCATATTTGGACACCTTGGTTTGGTTTGTTTGGTAGTAAGACTGGGTTTGATTCTTTGAATGATGCATTTGGTTCTCAGGTTGATAAGATACATGCTATTGAAACTGGTATATCATCTGATAGAAAAATGAATTTAAAGATTAGTGAGTTGCATAATAAAACTATTATGAGTAATTCTGATTCACACTCATTTTGGCCATGGAGAATAGGTAGAGAGGCAACACTATTTAGTTCAATAGATAGTTATGATGATATTTTAAAAGAGATAAGAGAGAATAAGATTATTGGAACAATAGAAGTAGAGCCAGCTTATGGTAAGTATCATTTTGATGGACATGCTGGTTGTGATTTTTCTTGTCCTCCTATTAAGACAAGAGCGTTGCAAGGTAGGTGTCCTAAGTGTGGTAAGCAATTAACTTTGGGGGTGGATTATAGGGTTGATGAAATTGCTTCTGGTAATCAAGCAGTTGAAGATGGGAAGAAAGAGTTTAAGATATTGCCATTACATGAATTACTTTCTTTACAATATGGTGTTGGTATGAATAGCAAGAAGATTTGGAAGATATATTGGGATGTTATTGAAAAATTTGATAATGAGTTTAGGATTTTGTTAGAAGCTAGCCAGTCAGAGCTAGCTAAGATAGATGATAAGTTAGCTAGATTAGTGATGAAAAATAGACAGGGTAAGATTAAGGTTAAACCAGGGTATGATGGTGTTTATGGCAAGGTTATGGAAGAGCAGGAGAGATTATTTTAGATTTTTATAATGCAGGAGAATATTTGGCAAGTAGATGAGAGAGTTAAAGTAGTTGTAGATTAGAAAGCAATATTTATAAACCTCTTATTCTAAATTATTTTATGTATAAAAGAGGGATATCTGAGGTAGTAGCTGTTGTTTTTATATTATTAATTGTAATAGCTGCTATTTCAATTATATGGTTAGCTATATTACCTTTAATTGAGGACTCTTCTAGTTTTGAATCAGATGCAGATTTAAGTATATTAACATCAGAAGGTTATACTGTTATTGATAGGGATGCTGGTTTAATAGATGTTCAGGTAGAGAGGGGTAATGATGAATCTGAATTAGGTGGAGTACAATTTATATTTTCAAGTGGGCCAGAAACTAATACAACAATTAGAGATGCACCAGATGCTAATCAGAAAAAGGTTTATCATTTTAATATATCTGATTTAGGTTTGGATGATGTTATTAGTGTTAAAATAGCACCTGTTTTTGATGGTAAGCCAGGCATGGTTACAGCTGAATTAACTAATATTCCAGAAGGTAGTTTGGGAGGAGAAGAGTTGGTAATGGTTACATATTGGTATGATGGAGATGGGGATGGATATGGGAATGGCACATCAAAAGAGTTTCCCCAAGGAGAGCAACCTGATAACTGGTATGCTAATTTAGATGGTACTGATGATTGTGATGATAGTGATGAAGATGTTTATCCTGGTGCAGAGGAGATATGTGATGGAAGAGATAACCAGTGTCCTAATGATGATGGATATGGTTTAAATGAGTTAGAAGAGTATGATGCTATATATACGTGCGATTATGAATTTTGTATCCAGGGCGGAGGGGATTTATGCAATTGGAATTTTGATGATTGTAATTTTTCAGCTATGAAATATGGGTGTGATAATTATTGCAACCTCTTGGAGGGTAATTGTGTAGATTGTTTGGTTGATGAGCATTGTGATGATGGAAATGAGAGTACAAATGATTATTGTAGTGCTGGAAGTTGTGTTAATAGTATGCCTGTGTTAGGTATTGATTTATTAGATGG
>JBNGDY010000122.1:0-2069 GCA_049975665.1 Candidatus Nanoarchaeia archaeon
TAAAATAATATTCAACTTATCTGATTGATTAATAATAGTCCCACAATGTGGTTCTAAAATGTTGATAGTTGTTTTAGTATCATCTCTTTTTATAATTGTTAGGTTGTTTGATACCTCTACAGTCCCTGAAATATTAACCTTAAAATATAATTGATCATTTAAATTAAGAGTGCTTGGTATCTGCCACTCTATATATGAAAAATTAGTATCATAAGGTTTTACTTCCAAACTATCTAAGAGTTCATTTCCTTTATAAACTCTATAAGTAAGATTTTCTGTTAATAGATTGTTGCCAGAATAAACAACCATACTCACGCTTTCATTTATTTCTGCCTCACTAATCTTCTCTTTATTTGTATCTATCCATTGTGCTCTCTCCCTATCTTCTGATGAACAACAAATCTTCTTTTCATACAGTCCTCTATAATATCTTGTTTGAATCTCTCCTGCTGATAATGCTTTGTTATAAATAACTGCTTCATCTATTGTTCCATTAAAAGAACTATATCCTTGCTCTCTCGTAATTAAAGAACCAATATAAACATCAGCCTGACAATCACTACCACAAGGACCCTGGCTAGCTTGTACTGAATTAGAAAGCTTACCATTTAAATAAATAAGAATCTTACCCTCCTGCAGATCATAAACACCTACAACATGATTCCACTCATTAATCTTATATGCTTCTTTTGTATTAACATCCACGCCTTTCTCCCCATCTCTACATAACCCCCAATGACTTCCATCATAACTAAAACCAAACCTAAACTTATCACCTAAATTTGCAGGAGCAACAGATAAAACAAAATCCCTATTGCCAGTACAAACATCCTCTGATCTTCCATCATATCTTGTCAATAAACCTACACCAAGACTTCCTTCATTATTATAACTATCTGGCTTAACCCATGCTTCTAATGAAAATGAGCTATCATCAAAATGAAAATCTGAACTATCATTTATCTTAATCCAACTATCTTGTGTTCTATTAAATGCCATTGCCTGTCCTATCTTGCCTAACACATCCTCAACATTATTCACTTCACCATCATTACTTCCAATAGCATCCTCAGCATCCTTATCCAGCTTCCACCATGAAACCCCTCCAGAAGGCATATAATTTGCATCTGTTATATATGAGTTAGTTTCATTATACAAAGCAACCACCATCTTCTCATCATCTAAACAAGCATTATCTCTTGCTGTACAAAATAAATCACCATAACACACATCAATAGGATAGTTATCCAAGCTTGGTATTTCTGCATAGGAATTAACAGCATCTGACAATCCTACTGCCTTATTACTACCTGTACAAGCATGGGCTCCCACCCCTCCATCTGAATTAAAAATATCTTCATAACAGATTGAATAATCATAAGAACCATTCCACAATGCTCCATAAGCATTACCTGGTTTATCTAACTTCATAATAATATTCTCATCAAAAGAACAAGTATTAGAATCAAGAAAAACAACATAATCCCCTGCATCTAAAAAAGCATAACCATCATTATAATGCAGATTCATATCCCAAATATTATTAAAATCCCATCCTGCATCTGTAAATGTTGATTTTGTCTTCATCTCTATGCTTGTTTTTCCTGTTCCTTCTGCTGAAGAAGTCTGTCCAGATGTTTCTATATCCCAGAAACAAGAATTAGTAGATCCATTATTCCAACCTAACAATCCACCAACATGACTCTCACCACTTACAAGCCCCCTAGAATATGAATTATTAATTATACCTACCCCATAATAATCCATATAAAATTCCTTGCTTATAGAATTAACTGCTACTAATCCTCCTGCACCTACCCCTCCTACAACTCTTGCAGAAGAATATGAATTATTAATAAATCCATCATGATTTCTTCCTACTAAGCCACCTACTTGATTAGAATCTCCTTTAACATAGCCTGTTGAATAAGATGTTAAAATCCCTCCAGAATTCTTCCCAACTAGTCCTCCTACTTTTTCATTACCCATAACCTTGCTAGAAGAATATGAATCCCTAATCAATGGCGCCTCAAACCTATCCTCAGCATATAATATTCCTTCATTATATC
>JBNGDY010000123.1:0-2023 GCA_049975665.1 Candidatus Nanoarchaeia archaeon
ACTTGGAGCAGTTATATCTATCCTTGTTGTACCTCTTTTATAACCACCTGGCTGAATTATCCCAGCATTTGTGACTATTACAACATCACTAGGTGAAGTAGCATTGCTTGGAATTACATATAATTTATTTCTATCCTCTTCTGTACATAATCTTCTTGTTAATCCCATTATTCATTGCCTCCTGTTTCTATATTATCTAACATGCTTCTACCTTTATCAGTTAAAGCCCTGCCCTTTTCTTGTTTTTCAACTAAGCCAGCTGCTTCAGCTTGTTGTAATATCTTTCTGATAATATTACCAGAACCTTTTCTAAATTCATCTGGTCTAACCCCTCTCTTTATCCTAGTCCCATATCTCTTTCTTAATTTACCCACACCTATGCCAGCATTAATATATAATTGTCTTAGAATGCTTGCAGCTCTCTTATACCAGAAATCATCATCTTGTGGAGGTCTTACCTTACCTGAGCTAGTCTTTACATATAACATCCATTCTGGAGCTTTAAACTCTTCGAGCTTTTTCAGTTCTCCAGCTAACTTATCAATAAATTCATCTGGCTTTTTACTTAATATGTTTTTCATTTTAATATGGCATGCCTTGCGGCATTAGATAGGGCCCAGTTTCCTGCCCACTAACCTATTCTTATTTAGAAAAGGCATTTATAAAGCTTTTTATCTCCTATTCTTCCTAATAACTAAAGTATACCCAATCCTTCTAGAACTAAAATTATTACCTAATTTATCAATAATCTGCTTTCCAATATCATCAGCTTCTTGCTTATCCCTACAAGCTGATTTTAATATTGATATCTTAACCATACTGCGATTATTAAACATCTTTGTTAATTGTTCTATAAATGCTTCTGTCAACCCATTCTTACCAATTTGTAATTTCTTTATTGCTTTCATTCTAATTTATCCAGAGCAGCATCTTGCTGTTGCATATCTTTTTCAAATTTCTCTATATCTGCTTTTTTAACCTTAATCTCCTTCTTGCTTCTAACACCAAATGTTCCTGTCTTCATATCCTTTTTCTTATAAATATCCTTGCCTTTAAATACCTGCACAATAACATCTTGCCTCTTTTTCCATGCTTGGCTGTATTTAGCACAGATAATTGCAGCATCATTCACATCTTGTTTACTTGGAGAACCCTTGATATTTACAAAAGGACTGCCTGGCTCCTTGGTATGCAAAACTAATTCATCTTTATCAACCTGTTCAACAAGCTCTTCATTATTTTCTGCTGACTTACCTGCTAATATCTTTTTACCTGTTGAGGAAATAAATTCTCTAAACTTCATAGCATTCGCAGGAAGAAGTGGTTTTTATATCTTATTAATCATGACTCTGGTGGAATCTGAACAACAAGATATTTTTTCAACCCCTTCCTAACCACAGAAAAAGCTTGTAAGAATAAACACAATCTAAACATTGTTTAAGTAGGAAGAATCTTACTAAAGTTATATAAATTAAATACTAAAAATTCGCTTAAGATAATTATTGCATCTCTTTAATCCTGTTTAATGCAGCTTTAACATTCTTATTAAGCTGTGTCATAGATTCCTTTAACTGAGCCCTATTTTTAGTACCAGTACAAACTAGTTTACCATTACTAAACAACAAGAAGGTAGCAGTAGGGTCATCTAATTTGTAAACTAAACCAGGAAATTGTTCTGGTTCATATTCTGTATTTTCTAATTCTAATGATAACAAGTTTAAATTTAAATCCCATTGTATCTTACCACTTGCAACAATATTCTGAACAGTTATCTTAGGTTTTTCTGTTACCCTAACATTAATCTTCTTTAACTGCTTAATAACCTCATCAACTACTTGCCTGACTTGAGATACTGACTTAGTACCAGTACAAACTAAATTACCTGATGAAAATACAAGAACAGCTGATTTTGGTTTCTTTTCATCAATATATGATTTGATTTGATCAGTATCTGGAATTGTCCATAATGTGAATATATTATCGCCATCAATTCCAGGAATTGGTGGTACTAATGGTGTAGAAC
>JBNGDY010000124.1:0-1933 GCA_049975665.1 Candidatus Nanoarchaeia archaeon
AACCATTTGCTCCATATCTATGCACAAGCTTGCTAGCATCAATCTCTGGCAGATTAATAATCTCTATAGCATCAAATGGACATCTCTGCTGACAAATACCACAACCAATACATAACTTCTCATCTATCTTAGCTTTCCCATCTATTATCACACATTCCTCGCCCTTTCTATTAATAGGACAGAATTTCTTACACTCCTGACTACATGCATGTGGTTTACATTTCTCCTTATCTATAATTGCTAGTCTCATATTAATAATTAGAATCAGAAGTTTTAAATTTATGCTTGTTTTTCCCCGCATTCAGGACAGAATTTTTCATCACCATCTAACACCTTGCCACAAGATGCACATTTCTTCACTTCCTTTCTCTTTTCTATAACTGTTTCATATCCATCCCTGCCTGAAACAAGCTTGCCCAGCATGCCTTTAATAGCATCATGCTCTTCCCCTCCTTCTTGAAACTTTCTTAAATCAAAACCTTCCATACTGCTTGTAAATACAAAGGTTTTTTAAATCTTATTACTCAGCAAGCATATGGCAAAAGAAAAATGTGAATTATGTGGTAAAGACATAGAAAAAACATTTCTAAACAAGCCTATTGGCACAATTATAAAAATCAAAAAAAATAATGAAAACAAATTTGTATATGTATGTAATGAGTGTCAAAAATCAAAAAATATTAAACAAGAGCTTTCTCACAAATAAATCTCATCTTATCCAGAGCTGAATTCTCTATTTGCCTAACTCTTTCTGATGAAAGCCCTACATGATGTCCAACCCTTCTCAAACTCATGCCCTGCAAATATCTCATTTGTAAAATTGTTTTTTCATTCTCTCTCAATCTCCCCCTCTCATCAGATAATGTTCTCTTAATCAATTCAATCAAATGCTCTTCTTCTCTTGCATGTTTTCTATCATCTCTATCACTCTTTTCTAAATCAGGGTCAAATTCAACAGGGAATCTCTGCCTATATTTAGTTTGTTGCTGTCCAGTCCTTATAAATCTCCTCTTTAATGCATTCATAGCATATGTAGAAAATTTATACCCTCTTGTAATATCAAACTTATCTACACAATTTAACAAACATTCTTGTGAAGAAGACATTAAAGTATCAAAATGATGATTTTGAGAGCCATTCTTTTTTAATTCACTAGAAACAGCTGAAAAAACAAGAGGCAGATTAGCTTCAACAATCTTACCCCTAACCCATTGTTCCATTTCTTTCCACATCTTATAATCTTTATAAGAAAAATTATCCCAGGCAAGATAACTAAGTAAAGCTTGCCTAAGCTTAAATCTTACTAAATCAAAATAATGAAAAGCTTGTTGTTCTTCAGCTTTACTTAAAGGTTTTTTCTGTCTATCATTATTTAAAGAAAAATTAACTTTATGCAGGAATTCAGGGAAATCAACATTCTTTATTCCTTCATAATACCCATTATCAAACCGCTCATCTAAAAAATAAATAAAAGAATCCAAACACTCATGAATAAGAGCATCAGAAAAAGCAGTATTACTTACTCTTACAAGCCTACTATTAGAAATAGCTCTCTTTACATCTTCAACCTCATTAATAGAAAGCAATCCTTCTTGTCTCCCTCTTTCTTCAACCACCTCATCTAATGCTTCCCTAAAAAATCTAGCTTGATAACATCTTCCTTGTTCATCAGCAACATTTAATCCATCTAAAGAACAGTATAATTTAACACCTTTTCTAGAACTAGCATACCCTTTAGCTCTAAACTGCTCTTCAGTAAGTATGCTTAATTCACCAGGTCTATCCTTTCTTCTAAGAGGCATCTTAAAATTAAACAATAAGGGTGATTAATAAAGTTTTATTTACTTAGTTGCAAGGATGATTATCTTAACTACCTATTCATCTAATTATCCTCATTTATCTAATTTAAAACAAAGGAAACAAATATTAAACA
>JBNGDY010000125.1:0-1796 GCA_049975665.1 Candidatus Nanoarchaeia archaeon
GTCAGGAAGAGAAGCATAATATACATGCTGAGAAACAACAAATAAAAGAACAAGAATTTCAGCAACAAAATCAAGAAGCACCTACTCAGGGACAAACTCAGGAACAAGTAGAGAAAGATAGAGAAAAGAAATGGCAGGAAGAGCAAGAGCAAACAGAAGAGAAATTAGAAAAACAAAATAAGGATTTTGAAGCAGGTAAATGGATTAATGAACAGGATAATGAGGAAAAGCAAGAACATGAAAGAGAAGTAAGACAGAAAGCACATGAACAGGATAATGAGTTGTATCAGGAGCCAGCAAGCTTGGAAGGAATAGAAGAAGCTGAAGAGCATGGTGAGGGGGAGGGGGGAGATGGTGGAGATGATGATTTGGGTATATTCTGATTATGTAACCACTTATTAGATACAACATAACCGAAAGATTTATAAAGAATAAATTCTTATAATAATTAAGAAATAGGTTAGTAAAAAGATAACAATGGCGTTAGATGAAGTTTTAAATGCAGGAAAAAGATATGCAAGGATAAGAGGTGTAGATGAATCTCTAAGAAATGATCCATATGACCCAGATGCATTTGAAGGTTATTTTGGCTATCTTAATGATACAGCTGCATATCAGGAGGGGTTTGATAATGATGAAGAAAGAATGGCTGCTCTTAGTTTAATGAGCGATGATATGCAAGATAGTCCTCTTAGATTTAGGCGGAATGTAAGAAGAGATAAGTTAAGGGAAACACAATCTTTATTGGAAACTATGGATAACAATTATTCAGATGTCATAAATGATATTAATGTAGGTGATGAAAATGGACAGAGAGCAGTAGAGGCTCTTTTATTAACAGTACCGAATGAAGATAAAGATTATACAGATTTAATTTCTTATTTAAGAGAGCATGATTCTGAGTCAATAAGAAATTATTATTCTAATAATGTTGAGCATGATGCTTGGAGATCATTTATAGAAAATGCTAGTCCATCTACTTTGAAGAAACTAGCAAATATGCGTATTGATATTAGACATAAGAAATGGTTAGAAGATAGAGGATTTGTAGACGGAGATAATCTGGATTACAGGGCTGCTAAAAATTGGTTAGCTAATCAAAAAGATGAATTTTCAGATGAAGATAAAGTAGAGTGGTATCCAAGATTATCTGCTATTTATGAGTCATATACAGGCAGCTAAGATTCTAACATCTCATCAATAAGGTTTGACATTTGTTGAACAAATTCATTTGCTCTATCAATCCACTCATCTATTTCTTTACCTTTTATTTCTTTTCTTTTACCGTGGATGATCTCCTTGGATAATTGGTAGATTTGGTTGAAATCACCTATGTATTTCTTTTTTAATCTTTTATTTTTTACAAATGTTTCATTTAATGCATCTCCAATATGTTCTGGTGATGCAGGCATTTTTTTTGCAGCTATTAGTGCTGCATGTGCAGAATCTACCATTGCCCAATATAAACCATCTATTGCTGACATTAGATAATTATGGGTTCTTGCAAAATGTTGTGGTGTTCTCTGCAATAATGTATAGATAGATTCTGGTGATGGTTTGATTTTACCTTGTTGTAATAGGACTTTTAGTGGTAAGAAGAATCCTCCAAAATCTATTAGTGCTTCACCATATCTTAATACATTCATAACTACTGGGTCTCCTCTTGTTAAATCTTGCCACCATGTTGATAATTTTACTGTATTAATGTGCAATGATTTTTTATAAGGATTAGCTTGTATTAGTTTACCTAATTCTTCTCTATACCATGCAATTAATTCCTGGTCCCATGCTATTGA
>JBNGDY010000126.1:0-1791 GCA_049975665.1 Candidatus Nanoarchaeia archaeon
ATATTAGCTTGATGTAGTTTTGTTACTTGCCTGCCCAGTTTTTTCATTAATTCTAGCTGGGTTTGTATTGGATATGTGTTTAATGTGTCAGATAATTTATCTCCATTTATATATTCTAATTGTAATGAGAATTTATCTTCTCTTATTATTCTAGGTGTGTTAATGCCTGCTTGTTTAGCTTTATTTAGTATTTTTGCTTCTGATTTTGTTCGTTTTTGCCTTATCTTCTCATCTAATTTTGGTAAGCGATAACCCTTGCTTATTCTATCTTTGTTTATGTGGTTATTTTCTAAAGAAATAATTGCTTCTGCTCCCTGTGCTATTCTCATTATAACCTCATATTCTTGCCAAATTTTCTAGCTAGTTTTTGCAGTGTTTTTTGATCTATATTGCCTTCTGCTAGTTGGTTTTGTGATTTAACTAGTTCTTGCATCATCTTATATTGTTTTAATAACTGCCTGATGTTAGATGTGGTTGTGCCAGAGCCTTTAGCTATTCTTGATATTCTCGATGTTTGTTTTTCTAATATGTTTGGATGTTCTAACTCTTCTAAGGTCATACTATTCATAGCTGATTTCCATGCATTCATCTTCTTCTCTTGTTGGTTGATGTCTTTTTCTTGTAATTTATCCTTCACTTTTCCCATACCAGGCACCATGCTTAATAATTTATCCATACTACCTAGTTGGTTCATTGAATCTAGTTGTGAATGTAAATCAATAAGTGAGAATTTGCCTTGTTCTAATCTTGATTGTATTCTTTTTTCTTGTTCTTTTGATGTTGCTGATCTCACTTTTTCTAATAAGCCTTGTAAATCCCCCATGCCCAGCATCCTTGATATAAATTGTTGTGGATTGAATTGTTCTATTTCATGTAGTTTTTCTCCTGTTCCTATAAAGCAGACAGGTGCTTTAGTTTCATAACAAGCTGTTAATGCACCACCTGCTTTTGCTGTTCCATCCATTCTGGTTATTATCACAGCATCTATATCTAATGCAGATTGGAATTTCTCTGCTTGTGTTTTAGCTGCTTGTCCTATATCAGCTGGCATTACTAACAGGTTGTAATCAGGTCTTATTTCTTTATTGAGGTTTTTTATTTCTTTTACAAGTTCTTTATTTAGGCTGTCTCTCCCTGCTGTATCTATTAGGATAAGCTGGTATTTATCTAGTTCTTTTTTATATTTTTTATAGATTTTTATAGGGTCTTTTTCTTTTTTATCTGTAAATACAGGAAGGTTAGATTTTTCTGCTAATTGTTCAAGTTGGTCCATAGCAGCTGGTCTTTGTGTATCTAAACCTAATAAGCAGGTTTTCTTACCTCGTTTTGAGTAATAGAAGCCTAGCTTAGCTAGGCTGGTAGTTTTTCCAGCACCATATAAACCTAATAAGAGAATTTTTGTATGTTTTCCTATTTCTAATTGTTTGCCTTCACCTAAAATTTCTTCTAATTGGTCATGTATAAGTTTAATGAGTTGTTCTTTTTTATCTATGCCTTTGATTTTTTCATCTAGTGCTACTTTTCTTATTTTTTGTGATATTTGAAAGACTAAATCTATATTTACATCTGCTTCTATTAATGCTCTTTGTAGTTCTTTAATAATGCTGTCTATTAGTTTTTTATCTATAAAGACTGCATTAGAGATTCTTTTTACTCCAGATTTCAGTGCTTCTGATAGTTTGTTTAGCATGTTTTTAGCACGTATGCAAGGTTTAAAATGTTTGGGTTTGAGATTGATTGTGTTATATGATTAATATTACATAACGCTGTTGAATTTCGTTTTACCATTAT
>JBNGDY010000127.1:0-1791 GCA_049975665.1 Candidatus Nanoarchaeia archaeon
TCCAATATTAAGGCTGTTTTATGGGATACAAATCACATTTCTTTGATTGAAAAAGGAGATATTAAAGAAGGAAGTTCAGTCGAAATAATTAATGCTTCTATGAGGGATAGTGAATTACATTTAGGTAGTTTTTCTGAATTAAAGCCTAGTACCGAAAAATTTGATAATGCTGTTACTGAGAAAGTTGTTAAAGAAAAACCTATATCTGAATTTAAGATTGGAGATAATGCAAGTGTAAGAGCTTTTGTTGTTCAGAGTTTTGAACCTAGGTTTTTTGAGGTTAATAAAGAAACAGGAAGAAAACCTACTGAAGATGAAAGAAGCAAGGGAGTTCCTCTTGAAAAAAGAGCTTTAATTAATATTGTTTTAGATGATGGAACAGAAACTATGAGGGCTGTTTTGTTCCATGAATCTTTGAAAGAAATTGGTTTAACTGCTTTAGATAATATTGAACAATTAATTATTCAAAGAGAAGATTTGTTAGGAAAGGAATTTGTTTTTTCTGGAAATGTTAGAAGAAATAATTTTTTTAATAATGAAGAATTTATTATTGAAAGTGCAAAACCTGTGGATGTTGATGCTTTGATTGCTAATTTAGAAAGTAGGTAATTTTTTTAAAATTGATAAAAGAATAAATATTTTTGAATGTCATTAAATAAATAATAAAGAGATTCTTGAGGAAGAATCTTTTTTGGAAGAGATAGTTTAATTGGATGAGAGTAAATGAATCTTTTAGTTTAGGGCATTAGCATAATCCTAGCCTAAGATGAAGTGTTTTTTTATAAATTTTCATTTGTATTTAGTAGTATAAATTGATTAATTTTATATAGGGTATTTTGGTATATTATATAATGAAGAAAGATAGGTTGATACTTGTTAGTGCATTATTTGTCTTTGGTTTTTTAGGTTTGACTTTGGCTATTTCTAACTTAAATTTTATTGAGCCTACTCTTAGAGATGATGGTTTTTTACTTAGAGATTCTGTAGATATTAATGTTAGTGTTAATAATTCTGTTAACAATTCTGTTTGGTTGGATTGGAATAATGATTTAGTTGGTTATTGGAGTTTTGATTATGTTAATGAAACTGGTGTTTTTGATAATTCAAGTTATGATAATTTTGGAGAATTTAAGGGAAATTTAACTTCAGGAAATATTACTTTAGGTGTTAGAGGAAATGCTTTGAATTTTAGTGGACTTTATACAGATTATCTTGACTTAAAAAGAGATTCTGAATTTAGTTTTTGGAATAATGAAAATGATTATGCATTTACAATTAGCATATGGGTGAGATTCTATGATAATGGTACTGATCAGTACATTTTATCTAAAACTACTTCTCCTAATCATAAGGAATATCATCTTTCAATGGATGTTTCTTATCCAAGGTTTTCTTTTGAACTTGTTGATGATAGTGCTAATGGTTATATAAAAAATTATTGTTATCCTTCTTCAATAAATATTGGAGAATGGCATCATGTTGTGGCAACTTATAATGGTAATGAGACTAAAGAAGGAATTAAACTTTATTGTGATGGAGTTCCTAGTGGAACTTCTGGAACTACTGATGGAGCTTATACAGCAATGGATTCTCGAGAAGTATCTTATCTTTATCTTGGTAGGTTTTTAACCTATGATGATAAAGAGTATAATCTTTCTGGTTCATTAGACGAAGTAATGATTTTTAATAGAAGTTTAAATTCTGAAGAAGTTCTTAGTTTGTATAATCATACAGAAGTTTATTTTAATAAAACAATTAATGGTCTTAATGATGGGATTTATAATTACAGTG
>JBNGDY010000128.1:0-1761 GCA_049975665.1 Candidatus Nanoarchaeia archaeon
GAATCAAAACAGATTTTTTCTCCTTTCCTATCCCATCTAGGATGTAAATCACATCTTAAACTAGAAATATCATAATCATTTTGGTTTGCTTTTTTAATATATCTTTTTTTAGGTAATGTATAAAATTTCCCAAGAACCTTTTTCCTGTTTTTTTCTAAATCATAAAGAATTAAGCTTCGGTAATGTTTTTTATTTGGATAAGTGTCTGTTATTAAGTATCTATCATTAAACCAGGTCCCATGCCCGTCTTCATTTGTTATTTTATTGAGTTTTATTGATTCTTTTGTTTTATCATTTAATATATAATAATTCACTGGAATTGCTCTTTTTCTTATAGATTTCGGAACTAACTTTCTATAAAAAGGGAGGATTTTTTTAAATATAAATTTTAATTTTTTCTTGTTCTTTCTCAAATTTCCAAATTTTTCAGATAAACTACAAAAACCAAATAATTCTTTGTTGTTTTTCCAAAATATATGAGAATAAAAACCCGAATCAGGAAACATAAATAAATTTTTTCCATCAATATCAACAGAAAATAATCTGGTGTGATATAATTCCTTATTTATATACCACCTATGAAAAAAACAGGCTCTTTTTCCGTCTGGAGAAATGCCAATATGGTCTACCCAATGTTTTCCTTGTTCCATAGAGTCTGTATATTCATTTGCTTTCAAATCAGTTAAAGAAATAATTAATTGTGACTTATTTTTTTCCAAATCAACAACATAAATCCCATCATCTTCAGGACATCTCTTTTTTTGATTTTTATCTTTTTTATTATGGTAACCATATCCTTTTCTAACATCATTTAATCTTAAGAAATTTAAACTTAGTGCTTTTTTTCCATCTGGAAAAACTGCATAAACAGGAAAATCAATAATCTTTTCTTTTTTGGTTCTAACATTAATAATCCTAGAAATCAGTTTGTTTTTCTTTTTGTCAAAATCATTGAATATTATCTTTGAATTAAAATCTGGTCCAAGCCATTGTAACATTGAACCTTGTTGCCAACACCATGCATTGGTTTCAGCAATTTTCTCAACATTGCTTGTTTTTCTATTTTTTATTAATATATCTGCCCTATCTTGAGGGGAAGGGTGTTTATGAATAAATTTTGTTCTCATTCCTAAAATAAACTTTTCATCTCTACTCCAAGGAGATTTGTCATAATATCCAAAGAAATAGTGCTCGCCTTCTTTATAAGGAAAGATTCTTTCTATTTTTGAATTGTTTTTTAATTTTTGTTTTTTCATTTTTCATTAGATAATAAATTTCTCCTGCAAATAAGGGGGGTTTTAATTTCGCTAAAATATCTCTAATAAAATAAGGTAACAATCCAGCCCCAGTAAATATCCCTGCTTCATCTGATTTTATTGTTTTTAAATCTGGAAAAAAATGTTTAATAAAACTATTAATACTCCTAATTGTGAAAAAGTGTTTATGCCCATAAGGTTTATACCCTTCCCAATTTCTTAAGCCAAATAAAAACTTTATTCTTATTCCATATGTCATCTCATTAGGCAACCCTACAAATATGTACTTCTTAGAAACCCTTTTAGCTTCTTTAATTAATTCATCACAATTTACAAGGTGTTCTAATATTTGGTTCATAATTACTATATCAAAGGAATTATCCTTAAAAGGTAATTTTTGATTTTTATTCAAATCCTGTTTTACATCTGCATCTTCAACAACATCCAGGGTTGTTGTTTTATATTTTTTATTGAACATGTTTCCTCTTGACCCAATATCTAATAT
>JBNGDY010000129.1:0-1719 GCA_049975665.1 Candidatus Nanoarchaeia archaeon
ATATCATCTCTATAACCACCCATACTAACCTTAACTCTAACATCTTTAGAATCATAATTTGCTGTAAAACTAACTCTCACAGGCACTCTTTCACCTGCAAATCCAGCAAAAGTATTTGACTCATCTAACTGGATGCCATTAAAATCAGTACTTAAATCATTTGTAATATTACCAGCAGACACTGTAGCAACTAACAATAGTGCTAAAAAAGGAATAACCAATGTTTTTAAGTTTCTCATTTTTTATATAATTATTTAGTTGTTTCTAAAAGGCAAGTCAGGTTTATAAAGCTTGTGATTGTAGTAATTTAAAAATGACAAAAACCTTTAAATAGTATACTTAAGTATACCTAATATATCTAAATTAGAACAAGAAAATAACAATCTCACTAAAAAATAAGACAAATGCAACAAGATAATAAGATAACAACAATCAAATTAAAGAAAGAAACTAAACAAAGATTAGAAAAATTAAGAGAGTATAATAGAGAAAGTTATGATGAGATTATTAGAAAAATTTTACATGTTCTAAATACATTGAAAATAGAACCATTAAAAGCTCGCACTATACTGGATAAAATAGATGCAAAAATTCAAGAAAAACCTAAATAATCTGCTTCTTGCTTACCTTTTAATGCTGATTCAACAGGCATAGGAGATTCATCTATTATAATGATATCTCTATTTAACTGCTTTAAATTTACAAGCAAGCTCTTCCACTCCTGTTTACTAGCAAGCTTATGTCTTTTTTCTCCTTTTGCACCATACTCAATACCAGAAAAATGACAATGCCAATTTTTATTAGGGAATTTTCTATCTAAACAAGCAAAATCAATCTTACCATATCTAGCAAGAATATGAGCAAAATCAATACAAAAACCACATCCAGTATCCTTAACAAGGTTGCTAATCTCATCAATAGAACCAAACACATTAACCTTGCCCATTGTCTCAGGACATAACCTCACCTGCCAATTATGCTTCTCTACAACCTCTTGCATCTCTACAATAGCCTGCTTAATATTATCAAAAGCTGCTTTTCTATCCTTGCCATAATAACCTGCATGAAACACCACATTCCTGGCTTGTAAATAATAAGCAATCTCTGCAGATTTTAATATCCTCTGCTTACTAGCTTCTCTCTTCTCTTTATTAGCATTTAAATTAACCCAATAAGGAGCATGCACACTTAATCTTATGCCTAATTGCTTAGCATGTCTGCCAATTTCAATAGCATCCTGCTTCTTTAAATAAACACTATATGTAAAAGCTACCTCACAAGCTTGTAAACCAAGCTCTTTAAATCTGTTCAAATTATCAATAGCTTCCTGCTTACCACCTAAACCAGCAACACCAAATCTCATCATAAATATAACAAGAAAAAAGCAATAATAAAATTAACTATTCCAATATATTAAATAGTAGGATTAAATATCTCTAAATTAATCTCGCCTAAATTATTAATAATATATTTATGCATCCTCTCAATCATCAAGTCCTGCAAACTCTCTTTTAACATACCATGGCAATTATTTAAATTAGACTCTGGCATCATCACACTACCAAAAGGTAATGAGCATATCATCTCTTTATTTTTTAATTCATTCATATCCTGATTATTTAAATCTCCCCCCAACATCTTCACATTAATCTCACAACTATCTGCCTGCCTTCCCTCAATCTTATATCTAAAAATCATCTCTCCTTCTCTTACATATTC
>JBNGDY010000130.1:0-1714 GCA_049975665.1 Candidatus Nanoarchaeia archaeon
GCCATGATGATACTAATGGAGAGGCTATATGTGTTGGAATTGTTTCAGAATGTAAATAATCTTTAATCTCATTATCAGAAAGTTCATCAGCAGGTTTTTCTGGTTGAAATGTATTAGCATATGTTTGGTTTTTTTCTAATACCTCACTGCCTAAACAAGCCATATTCTCCTAAAGAATAAGAGATATTTAAATATTATTGTTATTAAGTTGAGATTAAGTTGTTAAACACTTAATCAAGCAATCATTTTTTTATCCTTTTTCATACTTTGCCTTGAATTTCTTTCAGATCTTAATACCTCTTCTGCAAATTCCTGTTGGCAGCGCCTCTTATAATCATGCTCTCTTTCATCAGACATTCTTATTTGTTCTGGAGTCATCATCTCATAAGCTCTTGTTGTCATATCATATTCATGAGGTATTAGAAATTCTCCTGTAATAGGATGTTGTCTTATTTCTACCATAATAATTAATAGTAAGAAAGTATAAATATTTATTGGTTAGAACAAACCTCTCTTCTTAATACCCTTATTGATGATTTCAAAATCCATTGATTTTTCTGGCAATGAGCGATGCTTTCTTAGAATGAGTTTTCTCTTGCCTCTAAAGTTTTGCAATTCTATTAAGCATTTACTCCAATACTTCAAGAGATCTCCTCCAACCATATTTACTCTTCTAGTTATGCCTTGTTTCTTTTCTTCTTCACTTATAAAATCTGAATATACTTGGTTAGTGACAAGAACAGGTATAGATTGTTTACGAGCTATTTCTGCTAATGTCCTTAATTGGTGGGCTAGTTTTCTATTAACCTCTTTTATTCTCTCATCACCTTGCTTAATAGCATCTCCTAATTCCAATCTGTAAAGCATAGTGATGCTATCAACAATAATGAGTGCTATTGCTTGTTGTTTTAGATATTTGAGTAATTTTCCAAAAGCCAGCTCTTGTTCTTCAAATGTAGTTGGTTTTAATAGCAAGATATTCTGTAATGTTTTATCTAATTTTTCTTTTGATGGCTTATTTTTATAGGTAAGTAGCTGTCTAGCTCTGTCTATTGAAAAACCACCTTCTGTATCTATATATACTACCTTATTGCCCTTAACTGCCTGTGATATTGCAGGTAGCATAGCTAGATTAGTTTTACCAGAAGCACCAGGACCATATAAGGTTGTGATAATATCTTTTTCATAACCTCCAAACAGGAATTTGTTTAAATCAAATGAGCCAGCAGAAATCTTTCTCTCTGAATATTTTTTATATTGCATATAGATATAGAGATTAGAAGATTATAAGGATTATTGTGATGAGATTACTTAAGTTTCTCAAACTCTTTCACAGCAGAATCTATATCTTTTTCTAATTGGGTGATAGCTTTTTTTAGAACTGATTTTGGATTGCTAGCTTCAATATGCAGGATTGGATTTTTATCTGGATGGTCTCTTTTCCAAGCTGCTAACTTGACATCTTGCTTATTTAAGTAGACTCTTAGAATCTCAGCTATTGTTAAGTTGTCTAATTCAATATCTATTTCCTGCTTATCTTCTTTTATTATCTTCACTTCCATTGCCTAAGACAACTACGTTTTCTTAAGGCTTTATCTTTCCTTAAAAATGTAGTTTATAAATTTACAGAGATATAGGTTTTTAAGTTTATTGTTTTAATTATTGGCTGTGTTATCCGCAAATTAGTTCATAACGCTGATATAAATCAGCATAT
>JBNGDY010000131.1:0-569 GCA_049975665.1 Candidatus Nanoarchaeia archaeon
GACGCACCCCGGCTGCCTGCTTCCCGCGGGTAAAATTTTTTATTTTATATATCATCAAACAAAGTTTTCAACATAAAATAAAAAATTAAATATTAAACCTGTTATTAGATCCTAGCCATGCACTGCCTAATAGCTGTTTTGTTACCAGCATTAGAGCTGATACAGTTTTGAGCAGCTTTAGCCTTTGGGTGTTGAGCTAATGCCTTCCCTCTAGCTACAGATCCTGCAGAGGTAAGAAAAGGAGTAACCTTTTTCCCAGTTGTTCTTAAAGCAATTCTAACCATTTTATCCTCCTATGAAATTTATTTAAAGCACTCATGTAATAAACTATTTAATTTCTTATTTAAATAGTTTTTTTATATATAACTACTGACAAAATTATAACTCATCAAACTGAAAAAATGCCCATTCTCCATTACACTTAATCATCAAGATATTATCTAATGTAAATCTCTCATTAACATTACTAGAATTAACTATCTCTGCTTTATTAAATATTCTAACCATTTTTTTATTTATATAGTAGCAAGATTTTTTATTATTATTATCCTTTTCAATAAGATTATATC
>JBNGDY010000131.1:579-1690 GCA_049975665.1 Candidatus Nanoarchaeia archaeon
ACTTTTGTTTGATGGTCATACTCTTCTTTCTCAACTTTACTGAATCATTTATATCAGGATATAAAAATTTAGAAACAGCATATGCAGTAAATCTAATTTTAGTGTTATTATATAATACCTTTATGATACTAAAATCATCATCATATAATATTTTTATTTTTGCCATGTCACAAACTGGTTATTTCTGTATATATCCTTTTAACATACTCAACATCCTCTTCTTTTGCCTGTTTTCTTAAACACATTCTAGCTCTTGCCTTTACAGCAGATAAAAACCCTTCTATTAGTCTGGGGGTTATTAGCATATTATTATAATTAATTTCCTTTAAATATCTTATATATTCTCCAACAGATCTGGTTATTTCTCTATTTAATTCTACTGTTGGAACCTCTTGTTTAACTGAATAAACAATTTCCCTTAATCTATTAACTATATCTTCTTCTGTATATCTCTTCTCCTCATATTTTTCAGCTATATCAGGATAGATAGAAGCATCTGCTGAATATATTGGCAAAATGAAATGAAATCTATTTAATAAATAATAATCTTTGGCAAATGAGATTTGGGAATAAAGAGGTATTTCTTTTGATAATTCCATACTAGGTGGATTAACAAGAGCTGTGGCACATATCTTAGCATCATAAGTAATATGTTCATTTGCTTTATCAATAGTAACTGTTCCGTTCTGTAAAGCTTCCAATAACATATTCCTCATATCTTTTTTTGCTTTGTCTAACTCATCAAAATATACAATTCCTCCATTAGAACCTATAATCTTTTCCCTACACCCAACAGGAGTGGCATCTCTTTGAACAAATGAACTCTTACCAACTAATACTTTGCTCACAAACCTACATACCTCTGTCTTGCCAGTAGAAGTAGTCCCTATAATAATATAATTAAGTTTCTCCCCTTTATCAGGATTAATGAACATTTGGAGAGCTAAAAATTCTTTTATTGTTTTATTGCCTAAAATATGTGGTGCTATATATGTTGCTATATTTTCCATAACTTCCAACTTGGGTAAAGACATATTTTTTATAGTAAATTAAGATTTATAAATGTTTTCAAATTTGGGGCTTTGCACAATACCTAAATCACTTTCTGTGC
>JBNGDY010000132.1:0-1669 GCA_049975665.1 Candidatus Nanoarchaeia archaeon
TATCTGTGGTTATCTTAGGATTCCATCCTTCGAGATATGCCGGAAATCCCCCATAGGAGTCATCATTTCCGTCTACACCTTCCTGTGAACCATTATAATGTACTGGTTTAAAGTTGTGAGCTATGGTAGTAATATGATTTTCCACATCTATTCTATCAGGGGTGCCTAAAGCATCACCTGTAAACCATCCACTAAGAAAAGTTAATCCTGCACATGCCAAGCTTAAAAGTGTTTTTTTCATAATATTATGCTATATTTATTATAACTATCCAGGAATAACAATTTATAAATGTTATTATTCTTGTTACACTATAAATAATAAGAAATCAAAAGTTAAATAACTTACTATTTCTTCAAACCCTTAAGATCTCTCTCCAAAACACCTACATCATAACCTTTTCTCTTCCATCTTTTATATTGGTTAAGCAAATTTGAAGTTTCTGATTTAATTAAAGCAATATTGTATCCAATAAGTTTAACTAATGCTCCAATTGACAATAGGAATAGTATTGCCCAGAACCAAAATAATCTTGATAAACTTTTAATCTTATCAAATAAAGATATTCCTAAAGGTTGTTCTACTTCTGTACATGGAATACAACTTCCACCACAATCTACTCCTAATTCATCATAATTTTGCTCATTATCAAAACAATAAGGACAATATCCTTCTCCAGCTAAATTAAGATTAACATTTAAGACTTCTTGTTCTCCTTTTAATCTTGCTAAAATCTCTCCAGTATTTTTATCTCTAACTTCAGTATATTCTTCATTACACCAAGTTTTCTCCTCAATAACTACTTCTTGTTGTAGGGAACAAGACCTTTCTTCTATAAAGTTAGCTAAACAATTATTTTGATCAGTACATAATCTTGTTCTTGTACCAGACATTTCTTGATTACTAATTAAATCATTTAAAGAGTATTCTCCTTGACATTCACTCCATTCTTCACATACAAAATTAGAAGAGCATCCCACTGCCCCTACTTGCTCTAAATCATCAGGAACTTCATCAGGAGTCTCATTTGCAGGGATATCTTCTAGTTGACATTCATCATTCACACACTCATAACCATTTGGACAATCAGAATCATCTACACACTCTGGTGGAAGAGGTTGACATTGACCATTAACACATTGTTCTTCAGAAGAACATGTTTCCATTAATTGCCAATCACCCCATACTCTGCAACCATCTGAATCAGTTGTACAACTTCTTTGTTCAACATTATTGCCTGAGCATTGAGTTTCAGTTTCTCCGGACTCACAGTCATGACTACATATTATTTCATCGTCATCTCCTCCTGTATCTTCTTGAAAGTCAATATTTACTGTGAAGAATCTATATGCTCCTCCTGAGACAAGATAATCAGAAGTATCTGTTGTATAATTGTCATAGGATTTTAGATTTATATTAGATGAAATCGAGGTGTTATAATTATAATCTGCACCATAATCTTTTAGATTTGCATTATAATCTGAACCTAATAATGTAGAATTCCAACTTAAAGTTAAATTTCCAGTTGTTGAAGTATCATCTGAAAAATAAACTAAATATACTAATCTATCTGCACCATCCCATGTATCAACTGCTAGAGTACATTGATCTGCAAAGCTTAAAGTATCTTTACATAACCATGAATATAATTCAGTATAATTACTTTCAACA
>JBNGDY010000133.1:0-1665 GCA_049975665.1 Candidatus Nanoarchaeia archaeon
GTTTAATATAAAATCGTGCAATATTCTTTAAATAAACAGCTTTCTGATTATAAAAACCAGCTGGTTTAATCATCTCCTTTAAATCATCTAAATCACAATCCAAAATCTTACTAGCATCTACCATACCCTCATGTCTCAAATTGTCTAAAGCCTTCTCAACATTTTTCCATGATGTATTTTGAGTTAAAATAGCTCCGATTAATATCTCAAATCTCTTCTTACAAGGCCACCAATCCTGCTTTCCATACCTCTCTAACAAATCATCATAAACCTCTAATAATTTCCTCTTCATTAAAATCAAGAATAATTACAGCTTATAAAATCTTCTAAAAAATAAAAAAATAAAAAGAAAAATAAATCTATCTTCTTGCTATACTAAAAACATTTCTAATAGCCACAATAATTGTGGATGGTACAAAGATTAATAGTAGTGCATCAAATACCCTATTAAATACAGGGCTTACACTGACAACACTTTGTCCAAAAGCACTAGCAATTATTAATACAATGCCTGAGAAAAGAAATGGTTGAACTTCTTCCTCAGCAACATTCAATAAACCAACCACCACACCAATAACCACTAGTAGCCACATTACTGTATTCCCTATATTGCCAGCAATACCAAAGATTACTGCTAAAATTACACCAATTAGAAATGCCCAGCTTCCTATAAAATTTGTCTGTTTTTTCTTAGGCATATTCTATTTTACCTCCTTTTTATTTATAATTTATAGAAAAACAAGTATTTAAATGTTAAGATTACTGGTTTTGTATTATATGATTTAGTGTTAACAAATAATGAGATATATTAAAATAATAAATGATATTCTGTTATTAAGGTATGAGATTAATTAATTTTATAAGCAACTTTTTATTCAAATTTATAATTACTAAAGATTAATAAAAGAATATGCACCTTCTTAGCTAATAATACCTAACATCAATTACATCTCTTCTATAACATCTATACCTAACATACTTAAACATCTGCCTATCATCCTCTTAAATGATTTAACTAACTGCAATCTAAAACCTTCTTCCTTACTATTAATAACCTGATGTGCATGATAAAACTCATTAAATGATTTAGCTAATTCATATGTATAATTAGCAAGCAGGTTTGGAGCTAACAACTTGCTAGCTTTATCAACAACATCATAAAACTCTGCTATCTTCTTAATCAATCTAACTTCTTCTGGATTTAAATCAACTATCTTAACCTGCTTTCTCCTCTTAACCTTATTTAAAATAGATGCAGCTCTTGCATAACTATATAGCAAATAAGGCCCAGTATCACCCTCAAAATCTATCTCTTCCTCTGGATTAAAAATCATATCCCTATTCATATTCATCTTAAGCAATTTATATTTAATAGCAGCAACAGCAATCTTTCTGCTCCTTTCTCTCAATGCTTGCTTAGTAAGCTTATGCCTCTTCTCAACTTCTACTTCAGCTAATTCAGCTGTCTTATCAATTAAATCATCTGCTAATACAACCCTGCCTTCCCTAGACTTCATCTTTCCCTCTGGCAACCTTACCATGCCATAAGCCATATGATGTAAATCCTCATAAAAACCCAGCTCTTTTAAAATCTTAAATAATGTATCAAAATGATATTTTTGATCTGCACCTACAACATATATAGAACTATCAGGTGTGAAATCC
>JBNGDY010000134.1:0-1658 GCA_049975665.1 Candidatus Nanoarchaeia archaeon
CAACTACATCTTCTTGTTCTGAAATAAGAGTATTACCATCAAAATCCTTTATATAATAATGTATATTTACTTCTGATGTACCTCTCTCTGTTAAATCATATATCTTAATATTTGGGTTAATTGATGCACCTGGTTCAACCTCTCCAAAAAGACTCTCTATATTACCATCAAAAAACACAATATCAGATTCTTGTTCTATAATAATCGGAATTGTTTTTTTATCATTAGCAGAAATAACTAACTCTCCTGTATATACCCCTTCTTCTTGACTAGATAAATTTAAAATAATTGTTTTTTCCTCATTATTTTTTAATATAAAACTATCCTCATTAATCTCTACAAAATCCTCCACACCTTTGACAGCAATATTAAATTGTTTTTCCTCACCCATATTTACAAGATTCACACTCCTTTGTATAGAAGTATTTTCTTTAATAGACGTCTTAATAAGAATACTATCTACTTCAAAACCATCACCATCTTGTAAAAAATAAAACACACTGCTTAAACTAATTAAGATTACAAAAACCAAGAGAAGTAGCCATTTCTTCATTTTTTCCTACCCTTTTTTTTGGTTTTTTCATACCTAATAAAAAGCAAGATTAAACCAATAATAACAAATAATATCCCACCTATAATAATATATTTTAAAAAGATATTGCCCTCAACAATCTCAAAATTAGAAGAAGATGTTGCTACCCCATTAGGATATTTTAATTCTAAACCAAGCACATATCTACCAGGTTCTAATTTAGATGTATCAAATCTTCGTTTAAAGCTCTTCTCTGCTTCAACTAATATTGTGTCTTCTTCTAAAAGATGTGTATTGCCTGAAAAGTCCTTTATATAATATGTTAAATAAACATCTAATCTAGGTTCCTCTCCCATAGGTAATAATGTAACCTGGCTATCTAATGTTGAACCCTCTAAAATCTCTTTATCAGATATGGAAATCATTGCATCAAATAATAATAATTTAGATTCTGTATTAATAGTTATTAATATTTCATGCCCTCCTATTAATATCTTGCCTGTTCTTACACCTGTTTCATCAGGAGCTACAAATACCACTCTTAACTCCTTAGTTTCATTAGCTCCAATCTCTATTTGTTCTTTTTCAAACAACACTATACCATCAAGATTAGTATTGCCAAGGGATAGTGTTTTTGCATCTCCGAGATTTGTAATTTTTATAACTCTCTCTGCATGTGAATTTAATACCATATTTAATACTAATTCAGATACATCTAATTCAACACCCCCTACAACAGGTATAGATACAGCACCTCCACCACCTCCACCCCCTGATGTACCTGATGTCCCGCTTGGCTCTTCTTCTGCTGATTCATTATAATATACATATGTCTCTTCTGCACTATTATTAGATACAAATAATGCATACCTTAAATCCAAACTGCCAGAGTGGGAAATATTAAACAAATTACCACTACCTGAAATGCCTGTTTTTTGATTATTTAATCTAGATTGATATACACTTAATACTCCATCTTTAATATCATCACCTTCTGATGTTGTACTGCCATTAGAAAGAAAATCAGAATAATCTACATTAACACTATCACCATTATAATCAAAATTTATCTCATATGCATACAAATCCTGAGCATTTGTAATATCTACTTGTGCATAAGTATCAT
>JBNGDY010000135.1:0-1654 GCA_049975665.1 Candidatus Nanoarchaeia archaeon
TACTTAATCCTTGTCTAACCTCAATATCTCTAAATTCATCTACCTTTCTTCCATCAAATCTCTTTCCTTGCTTTAAATACTCAATTATTCTCTCTTTCTGTATATTTGGTACAATTATATCCTCACTCATGTTTCTCTATCTCCTTTAATGCATTTATCTGTATATCTTTAATCTTTTCACAAGCTTCATAACCCATTTTCAATGCTTCTTTCAACTCATCTGGCCTAATCTTACCATCTAATTGTAATAAAGCCAATCTCTTACTTCTTGATAACATACATACAGGTATATCTGTAGAACCCTCACCTTCTTCATAATCCTCTTCTTCCTTACTTAAATCAACTACTAAGGTTCTATCTAACTTACCAACTGCAATAGCAGTTGCCAGCTCTTTCATAGGCACACCAGCATGTGCTAATGCAAGAGATGCAGCATTAATACCAGCAACCCTTGTTCCAGCATCAGCTTGTGGAATCTGGATTAATACATCAACCACAGTATTTGGAAATTCTGATAAATCAACACATTGTTCCAAAGCCCATTCTGTAACTTGGTTAATCTCCTTACACCTTCTGGATGGTCCTGGTCTTACTCTATCCCATACAGAAAAAGGCATCATACCATAATTTACTCTTAATATGCCTTTTTGTGGATTCTGCATATGTTGTGGGTGTAGTTGTCTTGGTCCTCTTACTACAGCAATAGCTTTTGTATTTCCAGTCTCAAATAAAGCAGACCCATCTGCTGATGGAACTATACCTACTTCTGCTTTAATAGGTCTAGTTTCATCTACTTTCCTATTATCAAATCGTTTTGTATATTTACTCTTTGCCATTTAATTCTCCTATATATTCTTCAACTCTTTCTGTTAATCCACTTATAAATGAGTGATTACATATAAATCTTATTATCTTATCAGTCTTAACTTCATCATCTATACTATCTCCTCTAATCCACACCCATCCATTCTGTCCTACTACAATATTACATCCTGTTGCTTCTTTAATCAATTTAACCATACTACCTTCCCTACCAATAACTCTAGGCACCTTATGAGGATTAATTTTTATTAACATACCTTCATCTAACTTACCTAAACCTCTCCCCTTAACAGTCAAGTCTAAAGATTTACCAGAAGCATCAGATACTTTTGCAACTAAAACATCTCCAAAATCAAAATGTTCTTTTAATTCTCCCTTTCCTACATACTGCGGGATTTCACTAACTGGTAGAAAACCATTTCCTGCACCCCCATAATCTATTAACCATCCATTAAATGTTAATCCAGCTACTTGTCCAATAATTGTATTTCCTCTTCTTGGCATATAAACACCAGACAAAGGAATGACTTTAACTAACTTATCCTGGATATCAAGTAACCCATATCTATTAGCTATAATCTCTTCTCCATCTCTTTCTGCATTATCTCCTGGTAGATATTCCTCTCCTTTAACAAGGGTTTCACCAGGGGTAACTATCTTTCTTTTTTCTTCATTACTCATATTATTTTCCTTAGAAGACTTAATCTTATCTCCTATATTTATCTCTTACACAAAAATCTGGTATTATAGGTTTTTAAAGCTTTGGGTAGCTATTAGTGTGTGTTATATGATTAATATTACATAACGCTGTTGAATTTCGTTTTACCATTAT
>JBNGDY010000136.1:0-571 GCA_049975665.1 Candidatus Nanoarchaeia archaeon
ACTTTCATGCATCTTAGAATCTTGTTTTATTTCAACTAATAATACATTCAACATAAAATAATAGGAGATCCAAACACGAATCCATTCCAAGAATATTACAATTAATCATTCTCTCGGGTTGGGGCTCAGGAAACTGGGAACCGCCAATCCATTAGCGACAGATAGATGAACAACAAAAATTCCCTATGAATTTATGGTAAAATGGATTTAAATAAATTTTAGAATATTGTTGAGTTTGTTGTTCTGCTGCAACAAGAGGTGCTACTAATAAAATTAGAAATATACTAGTTAGGATATATACCTTTCTCATTTTTTATCATCTTCTATTTAACAGATAGACCAAACCGCCTATCATCAACATCCCCATTAAAACATAAACAATTTGATGTGTTGCAATCCACTGTCTTACTTCTTCCACTGCCTCTTCAGCATCAAAGTCTCTAATTGCATTCAAGTTAAGGAAACTTATATTCTCTTCATCTATTCCTAATGTTGCGAATAAAGGAGCTTGTGTTCCTTCTGTACCTGTTCCAGGTATAAAAGTTCCTTCGCTTGTTCCTCTAGTTCCTTC
>JBNGDY010000136.1:581-888 GCA_049975665.1 Candidatus Nanoarchaeia archaeon
TCATTAACTGTAAATAATTCTGAATTATAAATAATACTATAATTAGCTGTATCTGTTCTTTCTACTGAAAAATTATAAGTTCCTGGAGATAAACTTTGCACTGAATTATTTGATATTACTGTTGTACCCCTATATAATGTTGCTGCAGAATTACAATCTGTATAAACTATAAATGTTTCTGGAGAAGTTATTGGAGAATTTTTACTAAATAAAACATTACAAGCTCCATCATTTTGAGAAATAACAAAAGTTTGAGAATCATTAGTTATTGTGTAGTTTTGAGTATCATCTCTTTGAACATTAAAAT
>JBNGDY010000136.1:898-1602 GCA_049975665.1 Candidatus Nanoarchaeia archaeon
ATATGATCCTGCTGCTAAACTATAAGTTGTTGCATTTGATATAGGAACCCCATCCTTACTTAAATTATAAGCTGAATTACAATTTGTATAAACTGTAAAACTTTCTGGATATTCTTGAGGTGTTACTTTATCAAAATAAAGTGAACAATCATCTGTGAGTTGAGGTATGGTTAGTGATTCTTCATCATAAAAATTTGTGTAATTTTGGGCATCATCTCTTAATACACTTATATTATAATATCCTGAACCTAAAGTAATTGTTGAAGCATTAGCTATTGGAGTTCCATTTACATACATTTGGTAACTTGAAGAACAATCAGTCCAAACAAAGTTTGTTGAATTATCTACATAAACATTACAAGGTCCTGGATTTATTTTAACTTCTACTCCATATAAAGTCCAATTAATATTTCCTGCTATATCATCTATTGTAATATTAACTTGATAATTTCCAGGAGCAACAGCTTCACTTTCTGTTAAAATACCTACTGAACTTATTGTGAATCTTGAATCATTTACTGAATAACCATTGAAAGCTATAGCATCTTCTCCAGTAAATTTAGTTGATAAACTTTCATTTCCATAAAAGAAAGAAGCATCTGCTGGGTCTTGAACTGCTATAATATCAAAATCAAATCCATACCATCTTGGTCCAGATTGACTTCCAGAAATCAAATGCCATTCATTTTCATAATAATATATAG
>JBNGDY010000137.1:0-1590 GCA_049975665.1 Candidatus Nanoarchaeia archaeon
ATCTTCTTACCTTTAAAACCTTCCTTACCTAATCGTTTCATAATCTCATGATGAGGCACATTACCCATCCCCATAGGTAATTCAGTATGTTCAAACCCAAAATTATCAGATAAATGCACATGTTTGACAAATGGTGCTATTTTATCTGTTTCTTTTAATATATCCTTTTTTTCATATCCATATCTCCTCAACATATTAATATGACCTACATCCCATGTAGCTCCTATTAATTTCTCTGCTTGCTTTTTAGCTTGGCTTTTTGATAGCCCTAAACCTCCTTGCTTTTTTGGTTTACTTGCTTTTTCTATAAATTGCTTTCTTGCACTTGTAATAACATTTTTTAAATCCTCTCCAGTTGTTAAAAGCGATTGCCCAGCTGGATGATTCTCTATAGAAATAATAGGTGCTGTATTTTTAAACTTCTTATAACCTTTTAATGCTAGATTTGAGAATGTCTCTGCGGATTTATCAGCTGCAAATTTATCTAGTGGCTGGAAAATCTCTGGTTTAATCTCACTCATTGTTTCTATACCATCTTCTAATACATCTGCAAATTTCTCTACCTTATCATAATCTGGATTTGGTTTTTTTAATTCCTGAGCAAGAGGTTTTACCTGTTGTGCAAATGATTTTAATTTCTCTTTATCTTCCTTAGATCTAGCTGCTTTATATGCAAGATCCCACAGATCTTGGATTTGCTGATATGTTTGTCTCAAGTAAACAGCACCATGTTGTGCTGATCTCGCTCCTCTTTTTAATTTTTCAAGTTCAGGAAATTTCTCTGACTTAGGTAAATTTGATATTTCCTTAACTTCTTCACCTGCTTCCAATCTCTCTCTTGCTATATCTAGGTTGTAAGTCATCCTCCTCATAATATCATTCCATTGTTCTTCATTAATCTTCTCTTTTTCTTCTTCTGGATTAAATGGTTTCTTGCCTTCTGTTACTTCTTTAAATGGTTCCTCTTTCTCTTGCAGTGGGAGGAGTTTCCCACCCATTGAATCCACTAATATCTGATATCTTGTTTTAGGTTCTTTTTCTCCCTCTTCTTTTATTTTTAGTGTTGCTTGTGGTAATTGTGCTGTTGAGGCATGCATTGTTACTACTGCATTACCTTTTGGATCTATGTCATGGCTTCGTTCTATTGCAGACCATAATTGTCTTTCAGCTGCTTCTTGATTGATTTTATTCCATCCCTCTTGTGTGATGCCTGTTGGGTCAATCATCGGGCCATGCATAGTTGCTGATGTACCTGTAACCTTTGTTAATCTATTTAATTCTTTTAGATGGTCTTTAGGCATAGCTTCAAAAACACCAGGTGTCATTCCTGCTACTTCTACTGTTTTAGCACCTGTATTAAAATGTTGAGAAGCTTGTTTAACTTGATTAGCTGTTCTTGCATCCATAGATGAGCCTATATCTTGAAAATAAGTAGTAGGTAAATCTGGATTAATAGGCTTTAAGCTATTATAATATTCTTTGTCAAAAGGTGTTGCTTGTCCTGGATAAAATGATTCTGTTGGGTATGGCATTTTCTCTTTTTATATATAGTATAAAATAGTTTATAAGTTTTCTCTATTCTCTTCTTGA
>JBNGDY010000138.1:0-1245 GCA_049975665.1 Candidatus Nanoarchaeia archaeon
CTTCTGGATGGTAAAAAGGAAGATAAAGATACCATAAAGCCAGAATACCATAAAGACAGTAAGCCAGTAAAACATAAAGACAGTAAGACAGCTCTACAGCCTACCAGAAGGCCTGTAAGCCAGTCTACCAGTAAAACAGAGAAGACAGCCAGTAAGCCAGATAAAGCTGTTAGAGAGTCTCCTGATGCCTCTAAAGAGCCTTCTGGAGAGAAGTTAAAGGCTACCTACTACCTGGCTGTAGAAGCTGTAGACTCACTGGAAGAAGGCTGGTATCAGCTCAGGAGGATGGCCTCCACTGAAGCCAGGACTGGTATCTCTAAGAGTCTGATAGTAGAGACTGCTCTCCAGATAGCACTGGAAGAGCTGGATAAGTCTGGCCAGAAGTCCAGGATAGCTAAGAGGCTGCTGGAGTGATGTCTACAATTGTAGACAAAGTTACTTCTGGCTAGCCTAAAGTAAGTCTAGCAAGATGCAAACTTGCATCTTGAGGAGGCTTAGAAGTCCTCAAAACATGACATTAACCTGACACCTTATCTATGTCTGTAATACTCAGTTTATAGACATGGAGGCTAAAATAGCCACTACTTCCGTTGCAAATAGCCACTACTTCCGTTGCAAATAGCCACTACTTCCGTTGCAAGCCTAAAAAAAGTCATCACGCTGGTAGAGCCTATCTATAACATAACTACACTATAAGCCTATATCAGATATATCAAGCTGGAAGAGGCTAAAACGCTTAAATATATCTTAAAGATATTAAAAGCTAGCAGCCTGCTCTCTTATGGAGGCAGGCTGGCTTTATTTAACTGCTGGATGTGGTAGATATATCTCAGTTACCTTAAAATACTAGACTTTTTAAGATAACTATGGCTTTATCGCTTGCACTTGTATACTGTCTATGATATACTAGTAGTATGACAGCAGAAGAGAAGATACCAGGCAGAAAAGAGAGAGAGGATGATATGGAGACAGCTATGGATATGACTATGGATATCATAGAAGGCCAGGCTAGAGAGATAACTTATCAGCCTCCTCCTGGAGACATAGCTGAGGACTTCCTGGCCAGTCTGGATGTGGCCAAGTCTTCTAAAGGCACTTATACCAGGAGCTTGAGGCAGTTTATCGGCTGGCTGGATGAGACTGGTAGACAGAGCCTCCAGCTGGAGAGAGAAGATATCCTGGCTTATAAGGCCTACATGAAGGATAGCCTGTCTGCCTATACAGTTAATCAGTATCTCACTGCTG
>JBNGDY010000138.1:1255-1574 GCA_049975665.1 Candidatus Nanoarchaeia archaeon
GCAGTATCAGCAGTGGCTGGATGATACAGGCAGAGACAGCCTCCAGCTCCAGAGGGAAGATATCCTGGCTTATAAGGCCTTCCTGCTGGACTTGGCTCTCAGCAGCTACACTGTTAACCTGTATCTGACAGCAGTCAGGAAGCTCTACCAGTGGCTGGAGAGCCAGAAGATATATCCAGATATCACTAGAGGTATCTCAGGAGTGAAGAAGCCTGATGGCTTCAGGAAGTCAGTCCTGACTAAAGAGCAGCTGAGAGAAGCTGTAGATGCCATAGACACTGAGACGCTGGTAGGCATGAGAGACTATGCCATCTTTAAC
>JBNGDY010000139.1:0-1545 GCA_049975665.1 Candidatus Nanoarchaeia archaeon
TACAAGTGAGAATAATGTTTCAATTGGATTGTGGTATGGAGAATCAGTATCTGGTCCATGGACAAGATTAAATTCAACAAACTGGACAACAGAAACAAAAGAATATGTTAATTTTAATACAACTCTGAAATTTAATAACACAGATATAGGTACATTGTATTACTTCTTTAATGCAACTAATAATCAAGGAACAACAAATCTAACATCTCCTACTAGTTTTACAGTTACAAAAGATAGAATTAATTTACAGTATTTAGCTGGAAATGGAGAAGATGCAAATAGAAGTGAAGATCAGACAACTCTTTTAAGTTTCCAAGCAGTAAATGCAAATGGAACAATTATGCAGAATTTTCCACTTAAGTATTCAGTAACTTATAATAATCTAACTTATTATACAGACAATAATTTTATTGTGAGTACTAATGATACTGGTTATGCTAATTTTAATTTTAATGCAACTTGTGAAGGAGAATATATTGGAGCACCTAAATTCTTAGTTGATGAGCAACAATGGAAAGTAGAATTAAATGATTCTCTATTAGACTATTATTATCAAAATGATAGTTCTGATTTTATGGATACTAATTTATTTGTAAATGGAGATATTATAATAGGTTTCACAAATCCAACTGGTGCAGACAATTATACTCAAGAACAAACAATTAGTTTCTTAGGTTATACAGAAGATGATTGTGGTGATGCATTAGAAGCAACTGTTGTTTATAATGCAAATATTTCTGAATCAAATGGATTAGTTTGTGATGATACAAAACAAGTAGGAGCAAATGCATTTACTTGTGATTATGATACAACAACTTCTACTGAAAAAGGGTGGTATAATTTGACAATGTTTGCAAACTATAGTTATCACTATGATAATTATACAGAGAAACTAGATAATCCAGGATTGTTTTACATACTACCTCTTAGAAGATTATCAAGTAATACAATTATTCCAGAGGCTGAATATTACTATTATGATAATTGGAACTTTAGTGTGTATTCAACTTCAGGTGATGATATTCCTATGAGAATTGAGTTATATCTTAAGAAAGGAAGTGGTGGATTTAGTGAATGTGGAACATTATCAGAATGTGAGAATATGACTCTTGATTGGTGTACTAATTGTGATAATCAATTAGTTTATTGGTATAAGAACTTTACTCAATCAGATGTAGGTACTTGGTTCTACCAAATACAAATGATTAATAATGAGACAGAGGAATTAGAGACATCTACTTCAGGAACAGACTCATTTAGTGTTAATGATATTGAACAAGAATATGTTTATTTTGTTGGAGAGAGTCAAACACCAAGTTCAGCACAATGGGGTGGAACAGATTTCTCATTTAATGTAAGTGTTAATAGTACAATTGATAATAATGTTTCAATTGGATTGTGGTATGGAGAATCAGTATCTGGTCCTTGGACAAGATTAAATGAAACTGTTTGGAATAATGAGACAAAAGAATATGTTAATTTTAATACAACTCTTAAATTTAATAAAACAGATATAGGTACATTGTATTACTTTTTTCATGCAAC
>JBNGDY010000140.1:0-1537 GCA_049975665.1 Candidatus Nanoarchaeia archaeon
AAAAGGTTCTGGCTTAAAAGGTGCAGGTTCAGGCATATAACCTAAATCTATTGCCTTTTGAGTTGTTATTCTCTCTTGTTTAGCTGTCCCTCCAGCCCCAAGTCCATATTGAGTTGTATATATTGTTCCCCCTTCTCCTGGAACCTCATATAAACCACTTAAAATAGGAGTTATATCTCTTTTAAATGTCTGTAATTGTAAGCTTTCAGGTAGTTCCTGACTTATTTTAGATATGTCTTGAATTTGTGAGAAGTCAGCTGATACTTGTGAGGTGTCTATCTTCCTTCCTTCAATTATATCAAGAACAGGGTCTCTTTTAAATTCCTGCCACATCCCACCAGGAGATTCATAAGCAGAAACTTTTTCACCAGTAAATATATTTTGATATGTTCCTCCAGTTTGTAATTTACTTGTATCTACTTTTATTTCTCCACTAGCTATCTTTCTTGCTGTTTCTAGTGTTGGAGACATTTGATATTCTTTGCTCCATGCTTCTATCTTTTTTTGTTCTGCTGATGTAAATTCTGTCGGTTTCTCAACCTTAAAATACTGCCTAAGATTAAACGGAATTTGAGAAATCTTAGAAATTTCTCCTTTCTTTATTTTTTTCTGATAAGTTTTTAATTTTTGTTTAACCTCATAAGCCCCTAAAGAAGATGCCCTACTTAAAGATAACCCTCTTGCTTTTTTTCCTGCAAAACTCTTAGCATCTTCAAAAGTAATATCATCTCTTTTTTTTAATCTATTAAGCTCAGAAATTTTTATGTTTAATTCATATAATCTATATGCTGGAGCCCCTTGAGGAGACCAATTTGGGCTTTTTGCTCTTTGTTCTGCTAATTTATCTCTTTCTTTTGATAATTCAGAAATTGTTTTTTCAAATCTCTGTTGTCTCTCTTGCCTAATCTTTTGAGGAGTAATCTCCACATATTTTTTTAATTGTGATGGTATCTGAGAATATATTGCGTCTGCTTGTGCAGGTGTCTTAACTTTTTTAAGTTCTTTTTCTATTTCTTTAGCTTGTTCTTTTCTCTTTTTTTCTACTTCCTGTTTAGCTTGTCTAACTTGCTGTTGTTGGATATAAGTTTCAATTGTCACTCCTTTTCTTGCTGCTGCTTGTTGAGCTTGTATCCTTACCTTTCTATTCAGCTCTCGCTGTCTGGCTTGCTGTTCTCTAATTCTTTTGGTTTGAGATACCATCTATTAATACCAGTTATCAATTTTATTCAGTTTCTTTGGTTTTGGCTTCTTCATTCCTTTTTGTGCTTGCTTTATACTATCTATCTTCTTCTGTCTCTTAGAAGGGACAGAATAATAGGCAGAAATCATCAAAGGGGTTTCTTCACAAGTAGCTGATTTGCTTCCTAAGAGAGATTTCTTAAGGGCTTTTTGTTGCTCTTGTAGTCTCTCTATCTTTTGGTATCTCTTGGATTTATTTATCATATATTATTTTAGTTTTTAATCCCTATAGGGCTTTGTTTTTGTTGATGGTTTTGATGATGGTTAATCCTATAGGTTTAAAAAAATAAGATTATTG
>JBNGDY010000141.1:0-1513 GCA_049975665.1 Candidatus Nanoarchaeia archaeon
GTAATGGATAGGTGTAAGGTGAGGAGTATAAATGTTTTGAGGCAGGGAGAGGGGAGTATAGAGATTTCATGTCGTGGAGAGAGATTATTTTTAAGTATTGGCAGGAGTGATGTTGAATTAGAGATTGATGGTGAGAAGAGGAATGCAGAGGTAGGTGATATGATTGGAGGATATGAAATGGTTTATGTTGGTGCTGTGCCTGGGGGGGTTAATCAAGTAGGAGGCAAGGGTTTTGTTGTATTTACTAATAAGGTTGATGAAGATGTTATTAGTGAGATTAATAAGAGGATAGAGGATGTGGAGAGTGAGATTAGGGATGGTAATGAGGTAGAGAAGGATGATTTTATAGAGACTATTAAAAAGGGTGTGGGGGGATGGGGTGCTGATGGTAAGGTTGCGGTGTTGATTGAAGGTGATGAGATTAATTTGGGTGATGAAGATGACAAGAAGGTGAAATTTTTGGGATGGGATGCAGAGGTAGGTGATGAAGATTATAGTGATTATGATAATGGGCAGATTGTTGAGAGGTATTTTGATAATAATGAGCAGGCAATTGATTATTTATTAGAGCATTATCCACAAGAGAGTGAAGGAGATAATAAGTATGGTGCTATAGCATTATATGAGAGGATTGAACTTGCTCGGGAATTAAAGAAATTTGATACTGCTAATATGCTTGTTGATGAATTTTTAGATAGATATCCTGATTCTGAATTAGCTAGAGAGGTTGATAGCATGCAGGTAAGAGATGGTTATGATTTTAGTAAATCAAGTTCTAGTGTGAAGGTGAATAATAGATATTATTCTGTTTCTGTTGAAGATTTTAAACCAGTTATTGATGCTGGACAGGTTAGATTAGAAATAGATGGTAGGAGGGTTGTTAAGGAGCTTTATGATAAGGTTTATTATAATGGTAAGGATAAGGATGATGGTTATTTAATAATAAGAGAACTAAAGCATGATAGGGCTAGGTTAGAGTATTGGGAGTATGATGAAAAAGATAAGAAGAAGGATACATTTACATTAAAAGAGGGTGAGAGAGATGTTAAAGGTGGTGTGAATATAAGGGTATTAGACATTGATGTTGAGAAGCAGGCTAAAGTAGATTTAATACCAGAGATGCAGACTAGTACTGAAGCTAATTTTACATTTAAGATTGGTATTGAGAAAAGAGGTATACAATTAAGTCCTGAAAAGACTAAGGAGATGATAGAAAATATTAATAATACTATTGAAGATTGGGAGGATATTAATGATAAGTTAGGTAATCTTGTTAAGTCATGGAAAGGTGCTTGTTTTGCTACATCTACTGTTTTAATGTTAAAGAATATGGTTTCTGGATTAAGTGGTGAGACAATGGCAAGGCAGCATGTTATGGAGGGTTATAGGGATAGATGTGATAGATTAGTAGAATCTGAGCAATATACATCTAGGAGTAAGTGTTATACTGATTTAAGTGATGAGATTAATAGTGATGTTTCTAAATGGCAACAAGCTATACAAGAGACAAATG
>JBNGDY010000142.1:0-1434 GCA_049975665.1 Candidatus Nanoarchaeia archaeon
GAAATAGGGGAGGAGGTTAGGAAATTACAAAAAGAATATGGAGAGAGAAAGCAAGAATTGGAGAAGAGGTTAGAGGCAGAGAAGAGAGAGTATGAAAAGCGATTGCAAATGCAGGCAAAACAAAATCAAGATAATTTGTTAGAGAGAGTGAGAAAGTTAAAACAACAAAAACAACAAGAAAAACAAGCACAAGTAAAATTGAAAGAACAGTTGCAGAAAGAGAAAGAGCAATTGAAAGAGATGTATAAGAAATATAACCAAAAGATAAGAGATTTAGATGAGAAATCAAGAGAAAGACTTAATAATGAACAAAAGAAAACAAATGAATTGTCAAGAAAATTAGACGAAAAGATAAGAGAGTTGCAAGCTAAGAAGGTTATGTTAAAGGAGAAGGAAGAGCAAAAAGCTGATTTGAAGAAGCAAGATATGCAGTTGTCAAGAAAATTAGATGAGAAGATAAGGGCAATAGAAGAAAAGCAAGCTGAAGTTAAGGAAAAACAAGCACAACAGGCAGAGTTAGAAAAGAGATTGAAGGCAAGTGAGGAAGCAAGAGAGAAAGCAAGAAAGCAATTTGAAATAGAGAAGAAAAAGATTAAGGAAAGATTGGATAAGCAGAAAGAGGAAGAGATTAAGAAAGAGATTGATGAAAAGATGAAGCAACTTGAGGAAAAGCATAAAGCATTTAGAAATGAATTAGAGAGGAAAAAGGAGAATGAGATTAAACAAAGGATGCAAGCTAAGAAAGAGGCATTGAGGAAACAATTAAAAAAGGAATTTGAAGATAAGTTGAAATTAGAGATAAGGAAGAAGGAAGCTGATTTAGAGAAGAAGAAGATTGAATTAGAACAACAAATTCAGCAGAATGCTAAGAAATTATTTGGATAAATGTTTTATAAAATTATTTGATAGATTGAGGTAGATAATTTTTATTATTAAGCATATAAAAATATAGTATAGAAAGATTTTGAGATTTTAAATAATTTTTTGTTTTGGATATATATGTTTTATTACAGCTTTTTTTATATACTCTAAGAGATTATTTATATTTTAATGAGTTTGGATATTAAATCAGTTGTTGATGGGTTTGCAGCATGTTGCTGGGATAATGGTGGGAAAAAGAAGTATATTGTTGTGTTTTCTGGACAGGCAGATAGGGATGAGATGCAGGAGATTAGAGAGCAGATAGTTGATGAGATTGCAAGAAGGGGTGGATATTATTTTGTATTTACAAGCTCAGAAGCTGTTGAGCATGAAGAGGTTTATAATATTAATATTAGTCAATTAGTTTCCTAAACTCTTGTATTTTATTTTTATTAAAACCTTTAATTTCAGCTAGTTGTTCAGGAGATGCATTTAAAATTTCTTTTAATGAGGAGAATTTTTCCAGTAAGTTGGAGGATATTTTTGGGCCTATGCCTGGAAAACCTTCTAATA
>JBNGDY010000143.1:0-1348 GCA_049975665.1 Candidatus Nanoarchaeia archaeon
AAATTAATTGATCCTGTATCCTATTCTTAAGATTATACATCTCCCCCTCATAATACCTAGCAAATAATCTCTTTATAGGTTTCTCCTCTATAACCTGTTTTTTAATATTAAATGTCTTTATTACATCTCCTTTTTTCAAATCATTATATGATGCCCATCCATTAGGTGTTAAAATTTCTGTATCCTCTGACATACACTGAAAGCCCACTCTTGTAGGAACAGCTAAATTAAATAAGAATTCCTGCATAGCTTGCTTAACCTGTTTATAATCCAAACCATCATATCTTACAAATGGAGCAAGTAATGTATCAAAATTAGAAAATGCTTGTGCACCTGCTGTCTCTCCTTGTAATGTATAAAAGAAATTAACTATCTGTCCTAATGCAGTCCTCAAATGCTTAGCTGGCTTACTAGCTACCTTACCTGGCACACCTTTAAATCCAACCAATAATAAATCTTTCAAATCCCACCCAACACAATTCCCAGAAACAACAACCTTACCATCTCTCATCACAACAAGAGTGCTATTTTTAACAGAAAAATCATAAACCTTTCCTTTATATTTTTTCTTTTTTACCTTATTCCTATATATTGGAGTTAAATGCTTGTTCTCAACATCAACAATATACATCCCATTGTCCTTCCTTCTCCATATTGTACCGCATAAGCCAATCTTCAATAAACATTCACAAACATCTTCTGCCAATATCTTAGAAGATGTATAATACCTCCTAAACTGGTCTTTATAAAATGAGCCATCTCCCTTAAACAAAGAGGTTAAAAATATTTTTATAAGTTCTGGACTTAATGCTTTAATTTCTTTTGGTATAAACTTCTTTTTTGAAATACCTAATTCCTTTAAATGGTAAAATAATTGTTTTGAATGAATATGTATATTAAATTCAGATTGATTGTTATGTTTTATCTTCATCCTTTCAAGCAATGCCCTTATCTCCTCCCTATACCTCTTAACTGACTGAGCAATACTTATTCTAAAATCACCTTTTTCAGGCTCATAAACACTTCCCTCTGAAAGATACCACCCCATAAATGTTAAATAATCCTTAATATTAAATTTTTCAAGTTTCTTTAACCTATTGCCTCCTTTTATAACAGGTATGTCAAATTTTTTCACTTTATTTCCTTGCCATGATAATTGTTTGTCAAACTCCATTCCATATTTAAATTCTGGAGGATTTACAAATTCCCAATCTTTTTTATGTTTCCTCCTCACCAACAACCTATGTTCTGGTGTAACCAAAAGAGAAACTCCTCTTCCCTCAAATGAATACATATCTCCTGAATAAGAATAAACTTGTTTATCATATGGAACTTGGAATTCTAATTC
>JBNGDY010000144.1:0-1337 GCA_049975665.1 Candidatus Nanoarchaeia archaeon
GATTACATTTGCTTCTGAAATCTTATTTAATGTTTCTCAAATAGAGGAATTTCTTTTTGCAAAAATCCTAATCCTTCTTATTATCTTCTTTATAACCTATGTGGTTTTAAAGAAAAATAATTTTCTAGGTTCTGATAAAAGAATTGTTTTTGTGGTCTCTCTTGCAATATCATTACTAGCGGTAAGATTTATCCCAGATAATGAATTTATGAATGGCATATTATTGCCATATGGAGCCTTAGGTATAGGCATCACAATATTCTTACCTTTAATAATCTACTTCTTCTTTACACATCAAGCTAATTTAGGGACATTTGGCAGAAGAGCTACATGGATAATCTTCTTAATTGTATTTTTAGCTCTATGGGGTATGAGATACTCAGAAATAGATCCTACTGGAAATTGGATTTATACTGTTGGTTTAATATTTGTTATTGTTGCATTAATATTTGATAAATCAATACATAAATATTTTGGATTATCTAATTTTAGAAAGGCACATAAAAGAGTAGAGATGGAAAGAAAATGGAAACTTCAGGATAAAGCTGATGAATTAGCAGAAAGATTGCAAAAAGGACAAATAAGTGCAGGATTTTATGATAGAGAAATAAAAAGAATAAGAGATGCTATTAAAGAGTTATCTAGTAATTAAAAATCTAAAAACTACTGATTCTTCTCTACATGCATCTTAGGCTTAATCTTCCATATCAGCAATACACCAAGCACAATAATAGCAACCTGATAAAGCACCTCGCCTGGAGTAAGCCATGCTAAGAAAGTATATTGCTCAAAGAAATTGCCAACCTGCTCAATCTTCAAGAGAAAAGGCCACAAACCAAGCAAGATTAACAAGAATCCAATAAACTTCTCTTTTATTTTTCTCATTTAACACCTCTTACATTCCTGGTTATTTAAGTTTATAAATTTTCCTCTTCTTATTCGCAGATTGTAATTGAGAATTTATTAATTTATTTTGCTGTCTGCTCCATTCCTTATCATCTGCATACTTAACATAATCAGCCCAATATCTAATAAAATTCAACCTTTCTTCCTTATTTGTCTTTCCTGGTTTTAAATCCTGCTTAATCTTTTTCATTCTTCCATACCTATCTCTTTATTTAAGTAATAATCAAGTTTTTTAATTATGTTATCTATCTTCTTTTGGTTATTCTTAAGATAATTATCTGAAAAAGCCTCACCATAATAAAGACTTGAATTTCCCTGGACAGTACCCTTATACCCGCGGGGTGCAGCCAACCATGTATCGAGGCCGATTTTGGACTATGCGTCAATATGCCGGTTTTGGTACAGCAGAAGAATCCAACAAGCGCTATAAA
>JBNGDY010000145.1:0-1284 GCA_049975665.1 Candidatus Nanoarchaeia archaeon
AATTAGATAAGATTATTAAGTGGAAGAAAACAATGGGTAGAGAAAAGGATTTGAAAGATTTAGGATTGATTGATATGGAGTATATAATTGAAATGATTCAGGCATTTAATAATTTTTAGATTTGGATATATATTTGCTTAGCGTAAGCTTTTTTAAACTAGATAAATCTTATTTGTTTAATGGAAAAAGGGTTTGATGTTGATAAGTACTTGAAAATACAATCTGAAGCAATTTTAGAGAGGATTAATAATGCTGAAAAATTATATTTAGAATTTGGAGGCAAATTATGTTATGATTTTCATGCTTCTAGGGTATTGCCAGGTTATGAACCAGATACAAAAATAAAAATGTTGAAGATGATTAAGGATAAGATTGAGATTATTTGTTGCATATCTGCAAAAGATATAGAAAATAGGAAATTAAGGGGCGATTATGGTATTTCATATGAAGCATCTGTGTTGAAAACCATTAATATATTAAGAGATTTTGGATTAGATATTTCTGCTGTTGTTATTAATAGGTTTTCAGGTGAGAAAAAGGCATTAAAATTTAAACAATATTTAAATAATCTTAATATTGATGTTTATTTGCAAAAAGAGATTAAGGGTTATCCAGCTGAGATAGATAAGATTGTTAGTGAAGAAGGTTATGGACAGAATCCATATATTAAGACTAAGAAGCCTATTGTGATTGTTACAGGTGCTGGACCTGGAAGTGGTAAGATGTCTTTTTGCTTGTCACAATTATATTTTGATAATTTGCATAATGTGAAATCTAAATTTGCTAAATTTGAAACATTTCCTATTTGGAATCTTCCATTAAAACATCCTGTCAATGCTGCTTATGAAGCAGCTACAGTAGATATTGGTGATAAGAATATGATTGATTCATATCATTTATCAGAATATGGGGGGACAGCTGTTAATTATAATAGAGATATAGAGAATCTTCCTATATTAAGGAAGATTCTTAGGAAGATGGATTATGATTGTAAATCACCGACTGATATGGGTGTTAATATGGCTAAGAAAGGGATTATTAATGAAGCAATAGTTAAGGAAGCAGCTAAGCAGGAGATAATTAGGAGATATTTTAGATGTAAAAAGGAATTCTTATTAGGTATTATTGACAAGGATGTGATGGATAGGATAGAAGGAATTATGCAGGAACAGGATTTGAAAGAGACAGATAGAAAGGTTGTTAAGCCAGCACGAGAAGCTGCTATTAATGCTGAAAAAGAAGGCAAGGGTAATAAGGGTTTTTATTGTGGTTCTGCTATTGGGG
>JBNGDY010000146.1:0-1226 GCA_049975665.1 Candidatus Nanoarchaeia archaeon
AAAGAAAAAATTTTGGAAAAATGTGTCCCGAAAAAAGAGGGTGAGCGAAGCGAAAACATTTTTCTGTTTAATCTGCTGTTCCCAGACCCGAAGGGCACGAGCTGAAACACAAAGTTTCCTCGTGAGTTTAAAATTTCATTTTAGGGTGGGGGAGGAGATGGTTTTTTCCGACGACCAAATAATCAGAGAAAAAAGCCTGCCCTTTTTTGTTTCTTTTTTTCTAAAAAAGAAAATGAGGGGTTCTTATTTTGCTTCTTTTTCTAAAAGAAGAACTTTTATTAAGGAAAAGACCTATCACTAATTATGAACTTAAAAATAATCCCTCTGGGCCCATTTAAGGAGAAAGATTTTGAAAATCTAAAAAAGATTATCTTAATTGCAGAAAAATTACTAAGAGAAAACAATATTTCTATTCCAGAAAATATTTATTTTTATAACTCTTTTGAAAAATTTACCAAAAAAGTTTTACCTGAAGTTGAAAGTTATAACTTTAGCGAAAAAATTTCAAAGGAAATAATAAGCTGTGCATTAAATAATGGAACTTATGGAACTATAAATTTTGAAGAAAATGCAATAGTAGAAATGAATTTTAATCCATTCAAAAACGGATTTTATCCTGCATTGGAATTTTTAGAATTATTAATCCATGAATCATTGCACTTACATTTATATAAAAAATTAAACAAAAATGTTAATTTGTTGAAATTTAAATTTGATAAAGAAAATTTTATTGGGAATCAAAAGATAGTTTTATTTGATGAAGGGTATGCCGAATTTATGACAAATAGAATTTTGAAAGGTTTTGACAAAACAAAAATTGAGAAAATTATAATTCCAAGAGCTTCAAAAGAAAAGCCAAAATATAAGAAGTTTGTTGAGGAGATAAATATGAATAAATTTGATAAAAATTTCGAGGATTTGGTAACCTTTGGTCAAGAAGAAGGATTTAAAATTTTTAAAGATAAATTTAATAATGACTCAAAGAATGAGGAAATTTTAAATTTTGCCTTTGAAAAACTAAAAGATTTTATTTGAATACATAAAAGTTATATTTCTGATAAAAGGATTTTTCTTGCCAGTTTTTTCTTCTACACTTTTTTTGAGCAACCAATTTAAAATTATTTCTGTATGGGCACAAAAAGGTTTATCTCTTTGATAAATATCTTTTTTAGATAAAGTTTCTGCATTAAAGGGGCATCCTCCCCCACAAATTCCTAAAGCAGGAC
>JBNGDY010000147.1:0-1183 GCA_049975665.1 Candidatus Nanoarchaeia archaeon
GTATAAGAGAGAGATGAGGAGACAAAAGCAATATTTGGAAGAGCAGATGAAGCAGAATGAGAAGTTTTTGAAAGCAAGAGAAGAAAAGCAGTTGAATAAGAAACTTTATAATAGATTAGTTAAGAAACAAAAACAAGCACTAAAGAGAGAACATAAAGCAAGGAAAAAACAATTAAAAGGTATGAGCAAGGAGAAAATGAGACAACAAATAAAAGCATGGGAGAAGCAAGGATATAATACAAATGTGTTGAAAAAGAACATACCAAAAGTAGAAGATATAAGGAAACAAGTAAGAGAGTGGAAAAAGAAGGGATATAATACAGATGTGTTAGATGAGAAAGTTTATAAAATATTTATTGTTTAAATATAAAAGAGGAGATGGCAAAAAGAAATTCTAAACAGGGCAGGAGTAGTAAGAAACGTAAAGGTGCTTCTAAGAAACCAGATAAAGAGTTAAGAGAGGATTTTGAAGCATTTAAAAAGGGTGTTGAAAGATTGGAGGAGTTGAAGCAGGAGCTGAATAGTTTAGATACAAAAGGGCATGAGCAAGAGGTAGCTGCTATTAAATCTAAGATGAAGAATGTTTCTGAAATACCATCTATAGAAAGGGATATAAAGAGATTGAGACAGAAGATAGCTGGGAGATATAAACCTAAGCAAAGAGATAATGTAGATAAGAAGATTAGGGCATTAGAAAAAAAACTAGACAAGAAAATAACATCTCAGAAAAATACTAAATATAAAAATCAGGTTTCTAGATTACAAAAAGAAATAGATAGTTTGGAAAGAGAATTAAATAAATTAAAGAGAGAGCAAGCTAGGAAAAAGGAATTATTAAAGAGAGTAGATCCTTCTGTTGATTTGCTAGCTAATGAGGCATTTGATATGTCTTTAAATGAGATTAAGGTAGAGTTGTCTGAGAAATTAAAAGCTAGAGAGAAACAATTACAGAAACAATTGCAAGAGGATTTAAAGTTAAGAGAGGAAGCTTTTCAAAAAAAGTATAAGGATGTTGAGGAAAAATATCATAAACAATATCAGGATAAGGTTAATAAGCAATTAAAACAGCAGGTTCAGAAGAAATTTAATAAATTATTAAAAGAAAAATTAAATCAGAAAAAAGCTAAACTTACTAAAGAGGAAAGAGAAAAGCTTAGACATCAAGAAGAAAAAGAATTTGAAC
>JBNGDY010000148.1:0-1171 GCA_049975665.1 Candidatus Nanoarchaeia archaeon
GGATAAATCTAATCCAAAAAGATTTAATCCTAATCCAATAATATAATTGATTATTGCTCCTGATATAAGAAGTAATAATGCCAAAATTAAAGAGTTTTGAATCCAATTGTCACCCATTTTAATTATTGTAAAATATTTACATATATAAATGTTTGTTTTTTGCACGCGCTTTGGGTGGGATTTAGAAATAAGAGATTTAAATTTTAGCTGAAGAAAAAATTTCGTTGAACAGACTTTTAACGAACTTTATAAAGAGAAAGTCTGTAAATGTGAGATTTAGGCATTTCAGAGAAATGCCTTGAGAAATTTTTGTTTAACTTTTAAGTTATAAATAATGTTTTTATATTGTTTTTTGTTTGGTTTTTAATGGTTTACATCCCTTATGATGTGGATTTAGCTGTTAAAAGTAAATGTAAACGATATCATTATTCTAATCAGACTGCTAAGGCATATCTTTACTGGATTCATCGCTTCTTAAACTGGAGTAAAAAAGAATTAGGTAAGATATCTAAAAAAGATGTTTCTGCCTTTTTGCAGAAACTTGATAATAACAATCTATCAGGCAACACACTAAATCAAGCACATATGGCTATAAAATTCTTATTTGAAGATGTAATGAATAGGAAAATGTGGATTAATATTAAATATACAAAGGTTCCAAAGAAAATCCAGAGGGTATTGACAAAACAAGAAGTTAAAATATTGTTAGATAATATTAAAAATAATAAACATAGATTAATGATTGAATTAATGTATTCTGCTGGTTTGCGTGTATCTGAGATTGTTAATATGAAGGTTGAGAATTTGGTTTGGGTTAATGGGAAATTAGTGAATTATGGATTTATTAGAAATGGAAAAGGTGGAAAAGATAGATTATTTATTATTGCTAATCATATTAATAATAAGCTTCAAAAACTAATTGATAAAGAGAAGCTAGAAAAAGAAGATTATTTATTTTTAACAAATCGCGGAAAGAGATATAATATAAGAAGTTTACAGCAAATTGTGAAAAAATCTGTAAAATCTGCTGAAATTGAGAATTGGCAGGAGATACATTGCCATACATTAAGACACTCTTTTGCAACACATTTAATTGAGCAAGGAACCTCAATAGGAGAGGTACAATCAATACTTGGACATAAGAATCCTGAAACATCTCTTGGATATATAC
>JBNGDY010000149.1:0-1158 GCA_049975665.1 Candidatus Nanoarchaeia archaeon
CTATTGAAGCAATACAAGAAGGACAGCTTGTTCAGATTAGGGCAGTTGTTGTGCAGATGTATGCACCTAAATTCTTTTATGTATGTCCTGAATGTGGTAAGAAGGCTCAATTAACAGCTGATGGACAGGAGTGTCAGGAACATGGCAAGATTAAGGCAGAAGAAAGAGCTTTATTAAATCTGGTTTTAGATGATGGTACTGGGGTGATTAGAGCAGTGTTATTTTCTGACCAGCTTGTAAAATTAGTTAAGCAAGAGGAATTAAAGAATCCTGAAACAGCGAGCAAGTTTAGACAGGATTTGTTAGGTACAGAATTACTTATTAAAGGCATGGTGAGAAGAAATAAGTTATTTAATAATTTAGAGATAAATGTTAATGATGTTAGTAAGGTTAATGTGGAGGAATTGGTTAAGCAGTTAGAGGGATGATATTTACAATCTTTTTATTAATAGGTATATTTCTTGCTTTAATTGTAGGAGTATTTTTAGGTAAGAGAATAGGGGAATTAAGACAGGATAGATTATGGCAAGAGAGGTTACCAGAACATAGGAGAGATGCTGTTAAGCGTTCAAGAGCCGTGCTATCTGGACAATTTTCAGAGCAATTAGCTCCTTATATGCCTGGTTTTTCTTATTCACCTAGTGAGTGCAGGTTTATAGGTAAGCCAATAGACTTGATAGTGTTTAAAGGTATGGATGAAAAGCAGATTGATGAATTAGTATTTGTTGAAGTTAAATCTGGTTCAGCCCATTTATCTAGTGTGGAGAAAAGCTTGAAGGAAGCTATACAGGCAGGCAGGGTGAGATGGGAAGAGTTTAGATTAGACTAGATTAATTATATCTTAGAATATAAATCTTTATAAAATAAGGCATGTTGGTTTTAATATGGCTGAACAAGAACAAGAGCAACCACAATTAACTGATTTACCTGGAGTAGGTCCAGGTTCTGCTGCTAAACTTGAATCAGCAGGTATATATGATTTAATGGGTTTGGCTGTTCTATCACCTGCTGAATTAGCTGAATTATCTGGTATGAGTGAGGCTGCTTCTAGAAAAGCTATACAAGCTGCTAGAAAGATGATGCAATTAGGTTTTTCTGATGGATTAGAATATGATAATAAGAGAAAAGAAATAGGACATATTACAACTGGTTCTAAGA
>JBNGDY010000150.1:0-1146 GCA_049975665.1 Candidatus Nanoarchaeia archaeon
CCTTAAAGTAGTGTTCATATAATCACAAGCCATCATATCTAGATTAGAACACCTCTCATTACTATAACAACTTTTAATTAACTCATCTAATGAATCATATTGTGGCTCAAATACAATAGCACAATCTGTAGTATAATCAAGCATAGCATCTAACATATTATTTATCTGCAAACTACTCTCAGCTTGCTCTTCTTGTCCAATAGATAATATTAAAAAAACCATTAAAGCAATCACCACTAACACAACAATTAAAATAAATCCAACCATCTCTTGTTGTGCCTCCTTACCTCTTATTTGAGGCAAATACCCTCCTCTTAATAATTGCCTATTCATTCTAACACCTCTGCTCCTATTACAAGCTTGCCAATATCACATTTATCATAAACATATCCATTATCACTTACTTTCTTACATAATGAGGCATAGGTAGCATATTCCCTTGTCTCCTTGCCTGTACTTGCTAATTTCCAATAATTACATGCTGGAGAAGGACACTGCTTTTTCTCAGCAAAAGCAGGATAAATCTTATACACCTCAACAGACTCAACCATCCAGTCATAATCTGCATCAATCATAATATCTAACTTATCCATATCTAATGCCAAACCTTGCTTATCATAAGCTAACTCAGGCATATTAGCAATTACTTCTAAAGAAGTAATAGCCTTCTCCTTCTCAAGCTGTTCATAACCTTGCTCAATATCAGAATATTTCCAAGCTATAAAAAACAAACCAACTAATATAAAGAAGAATAACACAGCTACAATCATAATAGCCATCTGCTGTATCTTCATTTGCCCCTTACCAGAGCCTGCACAACTTATTATCATTTTTCCTATCTAACTCCTTACCTAAATTATCAATAACATTTAAAGATGAATTTAATGAAGCTTTGAAACTCATTAATTCTCCTGATAAATCATTTCTACATGCTCTTGCATTCATCATCTCTGCTTTTTTCTTATATAAATCAGCTAATCTACCAGTTCTATACAACAACCTATTAACATTACACTCATATACATACTCATCAGCAAATATAGCAGCATATAACAAACTATCTGCATACTCTAACCTGCTGCCAGATTTCTCAACATAACCATAATCATATTTGCTCTCACATCCCTGCATACAAGTGCCATAAAC
>JBNGDY010000151.1:0-1091 GCA_049975665.1 Candidatus Nanoarchaeia archaeon
CATTAATCCCTTTGATGTTGATACAAGAACAGAACCAAAATTTCTAGATGGTAGGAATCTTCTTAAATACCTCTCTAACATATCAAGTGTGACATAATATCTTGGTTTTATAGCCCTACATTTATTTAATTTTAAGAATGCGATTTCTAACTCATCATCTAATTTATAATCAACATATCCCTCTTCCTTCATCTTATCTAAAACATCTAAAAGAAGATTAGACCACTTTCTAATTTTAACTGATTTCTTACCAGCTACTTTTGCATTCATTATTTCATTTAATGCATTTGCTACAATATCTTGTTTCATCTTAACTATATTTTTTAAATCCAAGTTGTTCTGCAAGCTCTCTAAAACACTGCCTACAGAGATGGATATTATATTGATTTAAATGAGCACCAACTCTTCCACAATTTTCACACTTCCTTGTGTTTATACCAAATTTTCTATCCTTTGGCTTATTATGTTTTAGGAATTTCTTAAGCACAGCTGGCTTGTTCTTCAATTGTTTTGTTACCTTTTTCCAATCACTTGCACTCATTTTATCTCAGTTTTAAATTTATTTATCATAATTTCTTTAATCTCATTTTTACTAACCTTTAATTTCTTAGCATTACCCTTATCTATTTTCTTTCTCTCAACCCTCTTACCTGGTTTACTAAAAACAGCAGTTACTTCTAAACCAAGCACACCAACATCCCTAATATATTCCATTTCTGGGATCTCTATATATTCTTCTATACCAAATGATATAAAATTATCTTGGATTTGTTTTTCTTTTAATATATTTTTAATAGCTGGCAACAACCTATTTAACATCTTTTCAGCTTCCTTACCCCTTAATGTAACCTTAACACCCACTTCCAAACCTGGACGAACATTCCATGTAGGGATTCTCTTATTGGATTTAACTCTCTTAACCTTTTTACCAGATAACATTTCTAATAATTTAACCCCTCTTTCTAATTTCTCCCCTGTCCCACCTATATTTAGAACAACCTTTTCCAGTCTAGCCTGATTCATATTATTAGTTTTCATTTAACTACCATTATATTATTTAATTTAAGTGAGATTTCTTGTCCATCTAAATC
>JBNGDY010000152.1:0-1076 GCA_049975665.1 Candidatus Nanoarchaeia archaeon
TAAGTAGATTTTCCTCTTTTTCATATTAACTCCTGATATAATTAATAAACCATAACATCTTTTAAAATTTTGCTTTCTATTGCCTCACACCAATTCATCACCTATCTCAAAAGCTCTTATATCCTCATCTGGTAATTGATATCTTTTCTCCTTAATAATTATAATAGCTAACTCATTCAATGTTTCAATAATCTTTTCCAACAACCTCCCACAAGTAGGTTTTTATATGAACAAATACCATAATATGATTCACACATCTTTCTAACAAGCATATAAAAACATTTTTATATATCACTTGCCTATTGCTATTATGTTAATGTGGGTTATTTTAGCTATATTAGTAATTGCAGGATTAATATTTATTAAACTAGAACATCATGGTAGAGCTATTATCTTTATTGTATTGCTTATCTTAGGCATCTTGATTTATTTCTCTTTAACATCTATTATGAAGAATAATGATTTAGATGTTACATCACCCAAAGATGTGATATCAGGCCTATCTATTTACTTTAATTGGTTAGTTAATGCTGTTGGACAATTATGGGAAGTAGGTATAGAAACAACAGGGCAAGTAATAAAAATAACAGAAACAAACCAGAGCCACCTCCGGGAGTCGAACCCGGGACCTCATCATTACCAATGATGCGCTCTTACCAACTGAGCTAAGGCAGCCTTTCTTGCATAATAGCTAAAATTTATAAATCCTTCTAAGCTTTGTGATAAATGGAGAACAAACTCATTGAGAAAAAGCAACAATATAGTAAGTTAAAAGAGAAATATAGCTTGCCAGATTTCCAGAGCTTAGCAGAAGAGTTTGATATAGAAAAGATAGGTGAGAAAGAATCATCATTCTTAATCAGAGATATAAGAAAAGTAATAGGTGAGAAGATTAATGCATATCTAAACCTATTTGAAACATTTCTCAACCCTTCTCAATCAAGCATGTTTGTATTTAGTTTATTAAGGAATATTAAAGAAAAAGAAACCAAGCAAATAAAAGAAATGCATAAGAAACTAGCTAAGATGCAGCTAGAATTAATGAAACTAGACACAATTTATAGTGAAGACAAAGA
>JBNGDY010000153.1:0-1070 GCA_049975665.1 Candidatus Nanoarchaeia archaeon
ATTCTAACCCCTTTAGAAAATTCTTCTAACCAATCTATCTAAAAACCATCCTAATAAAAATCCAGAGATTACTATTAAAAATGGTATCAATAAAGCAGATATATGAAAATTACCTGTTTCTGCTAAATAAAAAATAAATGAAAAAGAAAAATAAGCTCCTACTAATCCCACTAACAAACCAATATAACTGCTAATTAATTTAAATGGATTAATCATGTTTCTTTTTAAAAAATAACCAATTCTTGTCTTTAGTTTTAATTAATGCATAATCACCTTTTAATCTCTTACCCTCAAGCCTGAATACCATCTTACCTTTCTTATATGCCTGCTTCATGCTTTCTGATTGTAAATGCTCATACCTTCCTTTATCCCATATCTCCACCTTACCAGCACCATACTGCCCTTCTGGAATTATACCTTCAAAATCCTTATAATTCATAGGATGGTCCTCTGTTTCTACTGCTAATCTCTTTACACCAGCTCTCTTAACAGGCTGCTTAGGAATTGCCCATGATTTCAAAACACCCCCAATAGATAAACGAAAATCATAATGTAGCCTGCTCGCCTTATGTTTTTGAATAACAAATACATGCTTGCCCTTACCAGCTTGCTTTGGCTCATCTATCTTAGAAAAATCCCTCTTCTTCTTATACTCTTTTAATGTCATATATTTAACAAGATAAGGATATTAATAAAGATTAGGATAGCGGGGGTGGGATTTGAACCACACGACCTCGAGGTTATGGGCCCTTCGCCTTATCTGAAAAAACAAATAAGTTCGCGAACACTCCAGACTGTTCTACCCCGCTATGTCTGGAAGACCTCTAGTCAATCCCCGCAATACTAAAAATATATGAATCCTTTTAAAGATTACTATTCTAAAAATCTCTTTGCTCTGTTGTAATGTGATAAATTAGAACAACCTACTTTTTCAAACCATCTTTTTAACTCTTGCCTCCCACTAATTCTAATCTTAATCTGTCCTCTTTCTAATTCCTGCACCTTATAAGAAAAACCCTTTTTATTTAAAATATCTAATATCTGTCCTTTTGCTGGAGAAGGACAGATTC
>JBNGDY010000154.1:0-1064 GCA_049975665.1 Candidatus Nanoarchaeia archaeon
AGCAGTCCTCCTAAGATATCTGGAGTCTCCTTTCTATCTGCCATCATTAACTATCCTCTCTGTTAGTCTCTGGTAGTCCTCAGCTCCTGTAGTCTTAGCAGCATACTCATAGATAGTCTGTCCATAGCCAGGAGCTTCTGACAGCCTGACTGAGTATCTGATAGGCTTACAGAGCTTATCCTGGTAGGCTGCCTGGAGCTGAGCCAGTATCTCTTCTGACTTCTTTACTCTCCTATCATAGAAGGTAGGTAGGATATATTTTATCTTCAGCTCTGGCCTATACTCCTGGATGGCTTCTATGGACTCCTGGAAGTAAAGCAGTCCTGTTAGTGTCAGAACTTCCATGCTGACTGGAGCCAGTATCTCAGAGGCATAGAACAGGACATTAACTGTCAGGCTATCCCATCCAGGAGCTGTATCCAGGATGATATAGTCATACTTGCTATCCAGCTGCTCTAAGCCATCAGCCAGAGTCCTCTCTCCTCTGAAGTCCTTCCTGTCTATCAGCCTCTTTAGTCCAGCCAGGCTTCTACCTCCAGCCAGGAGATACAGCCTCTCTCTGACTTCCTGGATGGCTTCTTCTGGAGTGGCTTCTTCTGAGATAAGCTCAGACAGTCCTATCTCTGGCATAACTCCTAGAGCTCTTCCAGCCTGGCCTTGAGTGTCAGTATCTATCAGGAGGACTGAGTAGCCAGCTCTGGCCAGTCCAGCAGCGATATTAACGGCTGTAGTTGTTTTACCTACTCCTCCTTTACTGAGGCTTACTGCTATCCTTCTCATCCTGTCTCCTTATCCAGCCTCTGCTGTCTTGCTATCTTATAAGGCTTGATAACTTCTCTCCAGTCTACCTTCTTCCTCTCCAGCTTAGCTCTCAGTCTGCCACATCTCTCTGGATTCAGCCTGAGCCAGAAGAGTCCAGCATCATCTTCTCTGTAACTTAGAAGGTAGTTTAGTTTGAAGGCAGTCTCTAAGGCTTCCTGTATTTTCTTATCTATCCTAGACTTCTGCCTGCTCTCTATCCAGCTATCCATGTTTAGCTTCCTGGCCAGCGTCTCCTTACCTAT
>JBNGDY010000155.1:0-1040 GCA_049975665.1 Candidatus Nanoarchaeia archaeon
ATATCTACCTTGCCTTCACACCCATCAGAAAAAGAAGGGATTAAGATACACACAAATAGTAAAAATAAGCTTATCACTAGCTTCTTATACATAATTTATAGAAGATAGAGAAATATATAAATATTTATAAAAATATAATAAAACATCAAGTATTATCCTTATTAACATTCCCCATATTATTCTATCAGAGATTATCTAATGGAGACTTAATATTTTTAATTGAAGCTTGAGAGATTTGTGTATATCTCTGTGTTGTTTTTATATCTGCATGTCCTAATAATTTCTGAATTACTCTCAGGTCTGTTCCTGATTCAAGCAAATGTGTAGCAAATGAATGTCTTAATAAGTGAGGATATACTCTCTTATTAATATTAGCTTTTTTTGATGCATTTTTTAAAATTGCTTGAATACTTGCAGTTGTTAATTTTCCACCTCTTTGAGATTCAAATAAGTATTTATTACTAAAACTACTAAAATTTTCTAATTGCTTTAGAATACTCTCAGGAACTTTAACAAATCTATCTTTCCTTCCCTTTCCTAAACTGATTTTAATTAATCCTTCTTCAAAATTTACATCAGTCTTTTTTATATTAATGATTTCATTTACACGAAGCCCACAACCATAAAGTAGCTGGATTATTAATCTATGTTTTATATTATCTGTATACTTAATCAATCTTTTAATTTCTTCAATTGTCAGAATATCTGGAATGGTTTTATTTCTTTTAGGATGATTTAAATTAATTTTTTGATTAAGAACTTTTTCAAAGAAGAATTTTATAGCAGATAATTCTGATGAAACAGTAGAGGCATTCTTTTGCTTAATCTCTAATTGTATAAAATCTTTAACAGAATCTTCATTTAATCCCTTACTTCTAGAATACCCAATATACTTCTCAACATAATATAAATAGGATTTTATGGTTTTAGGAGATGAATTTAATATTTCCAACTCTCTTCTCAGCTTATTTAACAAACCATCCATCTCCTTCTCAAATACCTAATATGATTTATAAACTTATGATAAAACTCTCTAATAG
>JBNGDY010000156.1:0-1030 GCA_049975665.1 Candidatus Nanoarchaeia archaeon
TAAAATGGGATTAAAACAATTTACAATAGATTTTGCAGAATTTTCAAGAGAAATATCAAACAGGTTTGATGTTAATTTTATTGATTTCAACAAAATTGCAAAACAAAATACATACTCATTTAGAGACTTCTTTGAGATTCAAAAATTTGAGAAGAAGGATAGATTGAAATTACTTGATAGTATTGATGAAGATTTTTTATATGCGGAAATTGGAAATTCTACCAAGCAAGGAGATGTTATTCCTGAAAGATTAAACCTTGAAGATAGAAATGAACTTGTGGCAGATTATTTTAAAAAAATAGATAAAGGAGATATTCAAAAAGTTGAATTAGGAAATATCTTGCTCGCAAAAGTAAGACCAAACTTAAAAAAATATATTTTAATAGATGATGAAAAAGAAAAGTATTTTTATACAACAGCTTTTATAAATTTAAAACCAAAAAAATTAGGCAGAATACTTTACTATTCTTTGAGAACAATTTTTTATAAAAATTTAATGGCTATCGCCAGACAAGGAAAAGGTTATCCTACATTAAAAGAAGATGATCTTTATACATTAAGATTTGATAAAAAAATAATAGATAAATTAGAACTAAAACAAGACCAAATCGTTGCCCAAATCGAACCAATTGAGCAGAAAATCAAAGACCTGAAAGAACAGATTAAAGAACCGCAGGAAATAATCAATAAAGTTTTCGCCAGAGAGTTTGGGTTTGATTTAGAAAAATTTGAAACATTGAAGAAGGAAAAGTTTTTTGAGGTGGATTTTTCTATTATTAGTAAATTTGATTCTTTGAGAAAAGGTGTGAAGAATTACAAAAAAAATTACGAATATCTTTTTGATTTTCTAAGCTCAATTCAAACAACTAGATTGTCAAAAATTTTTTCACATATAAGGAATAGTTTAGCCCCAGAATTAGAAAATGAAGGAAATTACAAGGTAGTAAAAATTGCACAATTAAGAAATGGTTATATTGATTATGATAATTGTGAAAGTGTTTCTGATATTTTTTTTCCAAAAAATAAAGAA
>JBNGDY010000157.1:0-2004 GCA_049975665.1 Candidatus Nanoarchaeia archaeon
ATATGTAACATGGTAAGGACTATCTTTCATAACCTGATCACCAGAACAAGATACTGAAGAGATAGTACTATTATATTCAAGTACCATAACTCCACCAAAAGGTCCTGCTGAGTGTTTAGATTGTCCCTGGTATGTAAACTCTATGTTTGCTTGATCATTAGCTCCTAATGATGTATTATAAGCTCCATCTGCAATTGACTCACGATTAACTGTATCATAACCTGTTATTGATACAGTGCCATTTTGCCAAGCATCTGCCACAATGTTATTTGCACCAGATTCTGCTGTAAAGATTTCAGGTTTTACATAGTATGAACTATTTTCCATCCAGTATGTATACCTCTCACCTTCATTAACATTTGTTAAAGCAGAAGTTGATGCTGGTTTTCCTTGTCTCTTATAATAAGATGTGCCTGATACTTCTGTTGTTGAAAATTTATCCTTTGTTGCATATGTTGCTGTTGGCTGGTAATTTGGTCCACCATCAATAACTGTTCTCTCTACTCTTTCTGTTCGTTGTGCTGATGGTACTCCTGAACTAAGTGGTTCCATACCTATTCCTGTTAATGCACCAAATTGCATTAAAAGCAGGAAGATTGCCCCACCTATACCTATCAAAACAGCCAAGTTCCTTGGAATATATTTTGCTATTTTATCCCCGCTTTTCACAGATAAAGCTCCTATACCAAAAACTCCTAATAGTGCTGCTATTACGTAAATTACTATTTCTGTTGCCATTTTTTATACCTCCTATTTAATTTAGTTGACAAATTATCTATCATCTCAACAAGATATAAAGCTATTGGTACCATTGTACCCTCACCTTATACTCTCCATCAACTGATAGACAAGCTGTGCCAACCCTTATAGGTATGACTATGATATTATCAGTGATTCCTTCCATAAATTACCCAACCTACAATAAATATTACTAATACTACTGTAAATAGTGTAATACCTTTTTTCTGTTCTGGTGTGAATGTTCCTGTTGTCTCATCAATAACCCCTCCTGAACTTCCTCCACCTTCTCCAGGAAGTTGTACATTCAATATATTTGTACCTGAAGTGGTAGTGTTTGTTTCATCAGATGCTGTTATTGTCCAGTACCAATTACCATTATCTGTAGTTGTAGTAAACTCTTTTGTAAATGAACAGGAACTACCTGAATATGTTGCATCTCCAGACTCATAATCTGAACCAGATGTAGCACCACTTCTTGCTATTGTATATGTACAAGATGTTGTGTTTTCATCAGTTACTGTTGCTGTAAATGTTTGAGTAGTTGAAGATGAAACAGTAGTCTTATCTGAAGGATCTAGTGAACTAGGTGCTTGAGGTATTGTATTATCTACTGTTATGCCTGTATTTGTTGCAGATGTTTCATTATCTGTTGCATTAAAACATTGTGCATAAAATTGGTAGTCATTGGCATCTTCTAAAATTGTTGAATCAAATGTGCCATTAATAACTGTTGCTGATGCTGTACTATTTGTTATTGTACCTATACTAGAAAATGTACTATTCGCAGTTAAATCGCTTTTTGCATAAAAAGTACAATTCAACATATCTGTTAACGAATCACTAGTTGCATTAAGATCAGCTGTACCAGAAATTGTAGAATCACTGGCAGGAACATTTAAAGTAGTCGCTGCACTAACAAAAGAAGCTAGGATAACTAGAAGGAATAAAGTTCCAACTAATAGTGTTGTTTTTTGAAATTTAGTTTTCATTTTTGCTTTCTCCATACCTATCTGGATTTCCAGTTTATAGGTATTTTTGGGTTATAAATAAACAATAGTATCCTAAAGATACTCATTTTTTATTTCATAACTTATAAATATTATATTATATCACATTTATAAATACTTGGTAGAAATGTTTATAAAGGTGTAAATGTATATAATTTGGATATGGCAGGTGGAATAAGGATAATTATAAAAGCATCTAAAGATAAAAAAGAGATAGATAAGATAGAAAGATGGAAAAAATTATGTATGAGCAAAT
>JBNGDY010000158.1:0-1039 GCA_049975665.1 Candidatus Nanoarchaeia archaeon
GTTATTAATCTTCATTACGGAGATATTCGTTATGAAGATTTTACTCAACATAAAGATAAGGAAAGGAGAAGGAGATTTAGATTAAGACATGGGTGTAACCCAGTAAGTAAATTAAATAAGGCAACACCAAAATTTTGGGCATGCCAGAAGCTTTGGAATAAATAAATCATATTCTCGTTGGTATTCTTCCATATCGCACGAGGCCTCTGGGTGTAAAAGCCCAGGGTGTTTTTATATCCAATTAATGTAAGGAGGTAAAAAGGAACAAAAAATGATGAACAACAAAGGACAAATGGTTATAATGAGTCTAATGATTTTAGTAATGACTCTTTTAATTCTGACTGCATTCATTCCAGTAATTAGGCAAAGTTTTGATGAAATGAAAGGTCAAGATAACTTAAATTGTAAATCTACTAAATATGTTTGCCCAACCGAATCTGAAAACGGATGGTGTTATAACCCTTCTAGAGAATCAGAAACTACTACCTGTTTGATAGTAGATATATTCTTGCCATACTTGGTAATTGCAATATTATTAGGAGGAGTAGGATGGGTACTTGCTAGAGGTTTTGGACCAGGCCAAAGTCAACCACAATACGGAGGTTATCAATAGTTCCTTTTTACAATGAAAGGACTTAGAATATCTCTTGCGATAGGAATACTTATGATTTTATTACTTGGGGGAATGGTTAGTGCAATGGACTGGGACAATGTTAAAAGTTATAATGAAGAAAGTCAAACAATTACAATTACAAATGCTCTTGGATTCGGAGAAAGATTAGCAAGGATTCAATTGATGACTCCTTTGGATAATAAGGTTCTTCCAGGAGAGGATGTTAAAGTTGCCCTATTAAAAATACATGAATATAAGAAGATGGAAGGGGCTATGACTGGGATAGATACTTATGATATGTTACAGGGGAGGAAATTGGTAGGTAAAAAAATTACTATGAAGTATAAAGAGAATTATGAAATTGAAGTTCCAAATATTACTGATTTTATAGACAAAGATGGCAACTTAGCAACTATTGAGAATGGA
>JBNGDY010000159.1:0-1506 GCA_049975665.1 Candidatus Nanoarchaeia archaeon
ATGCTAAGGGGATTATTACAGAAGTTGGAGGGATTATGTCTCATTTAGCTGTTGTTTCAAGAGAAATTAAAATTCCATGTATAACTGCTTGTGAGGGAAGTTATGCCGAGTTAAAGACAGGATATAATTTAAAGATTAATGCGGAAGATAAATTAAATTCAAGAGGGGGCATTGAATATGATAACTAAATTGGAAGAATTAACTAAACAAGAAAGAATATTCGGAAATAAAGCAAGAAACTTAGGCGTTTTAATCAATCAAGGAATTTTGGTTCCCAACGGAATAGCTATTAGTTATGAACATTATTTGGATTATTTGGAATCTAGATCTTTTAAGAATGATTTTGAAAGAAGACTTTTTCAAGAACTAGGAAATTCTTCTGGTCAATTTGCAGTTAGATCTTCTGCGGATGTAGAAGATTCTGGACAAAGATCCTATGCGGGTCAATTTAAGACAATTTTAGATGTTTCAAAAGATGGAATTATTGAAGCAATAAAACAAGTTTACGATTCTGGAATTAATTTTAATTCTCCTTATTCAAATAATCTTATTCAAATGGGAATAATAATCCAAGAAATGATCGATGCAGAAAACTCAGGGGTTTTGTTTACTTATGATTTAATTAATCAAAATAACAATTCAATTATGGCAGAATTATCTCGGGGTAAATGTGAAAATATAGTTTCTGGAAGAACAAATCCCTCTTTGTATATTATCGATAAAAATTCTAGAGAAACTCTTCTTTTTGAAAAAGGAAATCAGAGTGTTTGTTTAAACCAAGATCAAGTTTATCAAATACTTTCAAATGCAAAAAAAATTGAATCAATTTTTGGAAAACCCCAAGATATAGAATTTTTATTCAACTCAAATAAATTTTATTGTCTTCAAAGCAGGGATATTACTACAATATAAAATGAAAAAATTAACAGAAGAAAATGCAAGAGAATATGCTTTAGAAAAATTTAAGGAATTACCTGAATTGAATTTTAAATGGAATCTTCTTCATTCTGAAGGGATTATAAAAATACTATCTATTCTTTCCCAAAATAAAAATTTCAATAAAAATAAGTTGTTTGCCTTAGCTTGGGTTCATGACCTAGGAAAAACTATCTCTGAAGAAGATCACGCAAAATTAAGCTTAGAAATATTAAAAAAAGAATTTATCCTTGATGGAGTTGATATAGATTGCATCATTAATCATGGATCTTCGGGGAATCCCAAAACTGAGGATGGAAAGATTTTTAGATATGCGGATGGATTATCTCTTTTTACTAAAAGAGTTATTAGGTTTAGATTTTTTGCAGAGGCAAAAGAAGGGCTTAGTTTTGAGGATATTGAAGAAAGAATCAAAAAGTTTTATAATAAATATAAATCAAGTTATGCAGATTCTGAAGAAATTCTTAAACTTTTAGAAGATTTATACAACAAGAATTTTCTAGATAATTCATCTTCTTTTTAGAAAAAAGTAAGCAAAAAGCGCGCGCTTCCCACCCTAAGATAGGAGAT
>JBNGDY010000160.1:0-8062 GCA_049975665.1 Candidatus Nanoarchaeia archaeon
TAGAGCAGAACTAATTTTCGGTTTTAACTATCGACATATGTCTGTGGCTTCTACATAAATATTGATAATAGAAAGATTAAAATAGTTACTTTCTATTTTATAGAAGAATGGCAGATACCAAAGATATAAAATCAAGAAATTTAGAAGCAAAAGGAGAAATGGATTATGATTATGTAAATGATATTGTATTCTTTAAAGTTAAAAACAGAGAATATGGTTTTTCAATAGAATTTCAAAACATGGTTATAGATATTGATAAAGAAAAATTTATTACTGGCATACAAATATTTGAAGCTTCAAAATTTCTAAATATACCAAAAATAAATCTCAGAGAAATACCAAAATGGCAGTTTAAAGCAAAAATTGAAAATAGGGTAATAGAAATCAGGTTAAATTATCAATTGCAGATAAGAAACAAGGTTTATGAGAAAAATCCAATAATTATTCAAGAAGACAAATCAGGACTACCAAGTCCGCAAATAGTTCAGACTACTTAAACTTGCCCAACTCTGTCTTTAAATAAGCCTGCCAGCATAGCTTAGAACAAAATAAACTATTCTAAAACCCTCTCTTCAATTATATGAGAGATAGGCTTGCCTGTCTTATTACTTATTTCTCTTAATTTTCTAATAGTTTCTACTGATAATGTGATATCTATTCTTTTTCTTTGAAATGGCAGTTCTTGTGTCTTGTCATAATTTTCCAGAATTTCAAATACATCTTTATACTTTCTCATTATCTTGTTTATCTGTTTTTGAGTTATCATCTTACACAACTCCTTAATCTTTGTTCTATATTCTTGATATCGGTTATATTTTGTTTTGCTATTGAGATTATATGATGGATTAGCAAATCTCTATCTATTTGCTTATTTTCTTGCTCAGCAAAATTTAATACAAGGAATGTAGCTGTTCGCTTATTTCCGTCTGAAAATGGATGATCAACAAGTATTGCTCTTAATAAATATCCTAATTTTTTATAAGCTCCGAATTTCTTGTTTTCCTGCATATTAATAGCAAAATCGATACTTGAATCACTTCTTAAATTCCCTCCAAATCCATAATTTACTCTAAGCAGGTCTTCCTTACTAATATTCATACACATAAATAAGCCCCACTTATTTATAAATGTTTCTGTTATAAGCCAGGTTATCTTCTAAGCACCCTCAGCCAAACCTTTAAAAACCTTCTAAGATAGATAAATATGCATCAAATTATGCCTTAAACATCCTTGAGATCCTGGCATCAAGATAAGGTGGCATACAATGACTTAGATGCAGGAATAGTGGACTAAATAAGTTCTCTATCTATCCCTAATAATCAATAATACTAATATAAAAACATGAATATGGCAGAAAAAAAGCAAACTAATAAAAAGGTTAAGAAAGATACAGATGAGGAAGTGAAAGCAAAGAAACTAGAAGAGAAGAAACCTAAAAAGCCTTCTAGTGATAAAGAAGATGACACTATTCTAACCTCCCTAGAAGATTATATTAAGACAGCTTCTTATCTTGGTACAAAGGTAATCACACCTAGTATGAGGAAATATGTATACAGAAGGAGATTAGATGGATTAGCAATTTTAAACACATTAATGGTAGACAAGAAATTAAAAGATGCTATTGATTTTATTGTCAAGTTTAAACCAGATGAGTGGACATTAGTATGTAAAAGAGAAGCAGGATGGAGAGCAACTAAGATGTTTTCTGAATTAACAGGTGTTAAATTATTTACAAAAAAATATCCAGCTGGTATATTAACAAATACTGAATTACCTGATTTTTTTGAAACTAAGATGGTGATGGTTTGTGATCCATGGTTAGATAAGAATGCATTAGCAGATGCTAGAAAGGTTAATGTGCCTGTTGTAGGTATCTGTGATACTAATAACCATACATCTAATATTGATTTAGTGATTATAGCTAATAATAAATCTAATAAATCACTTGGATTAATATTCTGGTTGCTGGCAAGAGAGTATATGAAGGTTCATAATATTGAAAAGGAATTACCTTCTCTTGAGGATTTTGTAGGTGAAGAGCTTGTACTAGAAGAGCCTAAGAAAAAGAAGATAAAGAAAAAGTTGAAAGAAGAGAAGAGTGATGAGCAGAAGATTGAGGAGAGAATGAAACAGCTTTCTCAAGAAGATGAAGAAGAATAGTTCTATTTAAATTGAATCTATCACCAAATTTATAAATACTATCTTCTTGTATAGATTATGAAAAAATTAATTATCTTATTAATCATAGTAATCATCTTATTAATTGGTGGTATCTTCTTATTAGTAGACATGGGTAATGAAGAATTAATAGGTGGATGTGCTGATGCTAATGAGTTACAAGAGTGTTGTGATAGATGGTTAGAGGAGAATGATAGGGTTAAGCCAGCTTGTGTTGGTGAGTGGGTTATTAAAGATGGTGAGTGTGCATGGGAATGTACTAGTCAAGAATAATCGTCGAATAATTCTATATAAATCAGCGAAAGCTTTATAAACAAATTTCTATTAATTTTAATGCAAATGAGAACTATTTTGAAGCATGATGCTTCATACTCAAAAGTTAGAATGAGTGCCTTATATTATTATAAGGGATGATGTAGGCCAGTTCTAGTTATGTTTCTTAAGTTGGAGTAAATTGCGGTACAAATCCAGTTTATCCTGCTGGAGGTTGCAGCTCTTTGGTTCGGACTTAGGCATGCAAGTCTCCCGCGAGGGGGCGAACTGCTCAGTAACACGTAGCTAACCTAACCTAGGGTCAAGGATAACCTCGGGAAACTGAGGATAATACTTGATAGGGGATTTTTCTGGAATGAATTTTCCCTGAAACTCGTGCCTTAGGGTGGGGCTGCGGCTGATTAGGTTGTTGGTGGGGTAAAGGCCTACCAAGCCTTTGATCAGTAAGGGCTCTTAGCGGAGTAGCCCTGAGAGGGAATCTGAGACACTATTCCCAGCCCTACGGGGTGCAGCAGTCGCGAATTTTTTACAATGCACGCAAGTGTGATAAAGCGAGCCAAAGTGCTTTCCGTACAGGAAAGCTTTTCTTCACTCTAAAAAGGTGGAGGAATAAGGAGTGGGTAAGACCGGTGCCAGCCGCCGCGGTAATACCGGCAGTCCAAGTTGCAACCAACTTTATTGGGTCTAAAACATCCGTAGCTTGTCTATTAAGTTTCTTGTGAAATCCTATCTCTCAAGGGTAGGACGTGCGAGAAATACTGATAGGCTCGGGACCGGTAGATGTGAGGAGTACGCCCGAGGTAGTGGTTAAATACGTTAATCTTGGGTGGACTAACAATTGGCGAAGGCACCTCACAAGGACGGATCTGACGGTGAGGGATGAAGGCCAGGGGCGCAAAACGGATTAGATACCCGTGTAGTCCTGGCAGTAAACCCTGCTCACTAAACATCGGCCTCTCTTCGGGAGAGATCGGTGCTGAAGCGAAGGCGAAGAGTGAGCTACCTGGGAAGTATAGCCGCAAGGTCGAAACTTAAAGGAATTGGCGGGGAGGCACTACAACGAGTGACGCGTGCGGTTCAATGAGATTTTACACCGTGAACCTCACCAGGAGCGACAGCAGAATGAAGGTCAGTCTGAAGGGCTTACCTGACGCGCTGAGCGGAGCTGCATGGCCGACGTCAGCCTGTGTCGTGAGACGACCTGTTAAATCAGGTAACAGGCGAGACCCGTGTGTATAATTACTATCGAAAGAGGTACATTATACAGACTGCCTTGGTAACAAGGAGGAAGGTGCGGGCTACGTTAGGTAGTATGTCCCTAATCCCCTGGGCTACACGCGCGCGGCAATGGTAGGTTCAAAGGGATGCGACTCCGAGAGGAGGAGCTAATCCTCAATGCCTATCTAAGTCCAGATTGAGGGCTGTAACCCGCCCTCATGACGTTGGAATTCGTAGTAATCGTTCGTTAGCAGCGAACGGTGAATATGTCCCAGCCTCTTGCACACACCGAAATTAATGTGCCAGGCGGTTAACAAGGCTAGAAGGTGAAAATCCTTATTCCGAGAGGAATAGTCAAAATGGCAGGCATTATCCTGTAAAGGAAATGCTGAAGGGCCTGAGACAAAATCCAGCCTCGTATCTCGAGAGAGATTTGATAGTAGATGATCTCTATTTGGGTCGGTGGTAGAGAGAAATCATAAATACCTCACTTGGATGGATGAAACAGTTTTGTTAATTACCCTGGGAGATCCTATTTACTCTTAAATTAAAACAAAAGATTAAATAGGAAGTCAGCCTATCTAATAGTACCCTTTTATTTAGGGGAAGGAGATAGACCTAATGCTAGAACCTGATTATATTGTCGGACTTGTTGATGGAAAAAATTTTACTCTTAGAATAGTAAAGAAAAAATAGCAAGAGTGAAATTTTTTGGTGAAGGTTGTTTCAATATACGCATTAATCCGAATAAAAATAGGAGAGCAAAAATTGAGACACGCTTTAGTTTAAAGTTGCGTCATCAAGACAAAGATATTTTAGATGAACTTCAAAGATTTTTCCAATGTGGAAATGTCTATATACAACGAGATAAAAGGAAGAATCACTCCTTATGTTACCGTTTTGAGGTTCAGAATAAAAAAGAAATAATTGAAAAGATTATACCTTTTTTTGAAAAATACCCTCCAAAAATAAAAAGTCGGATTAATGATTTCAGATTGTTTAAAGAAATCCTAAAACTTAGTAATCAGGAAGAAATTGATTTTGAAAAGATTAAAGTTCTTAAAGAAAAAATGCATTGGGGCTCGCCTAGTACGGGAAAACTGTATGCTAGGTGGGAACGTCAAGTAGCTTGAAAAAGTGAAAAAGGCAATGCCCGTCAAACCAACCGAGTTATGTAGAGGTGAAGCTTTTCGGAGAAGAACCCTTATATGACAAGGTAGGTTAAGTCGTCACAAGGTACCTGTAGGGGAACCTGCAGATGGATCACCTCCTATAAAATTTTCATAACTAACTGGCCTACATTGATAAAATTTAAAAACTAGACACGGCTTGCTTGATTACGGGCCTGTAGTCTAGTAGTAAAACACCTCCCTTGCACATAGGGGTTAACCTTAACAGTCAACCCGCAAGTGTTATTGGTAACCCAATAACGTCAAGAACGGAGGAGTCCCGGGTGCGATTCCCGGCAGGTCCATTGCCTCCTTTATTTTAGGAAAGGAAAGTAAGACAAAAGAAAACTACTGTAAAAAAGGAAAGGGTTTGTAAGAAAAATGAGATAGAGAAAGGAACTAAAAACCCCACAGTAGGGATGGCGATGGATTCTATAAGATTGAATAATAAAAAATCATACTCATCAAAATCATGAGATCAGATGAACTGCATCACTTCATGATGTAGGGATGTTTGAGGCGTAAGCCTATGAGAACAGCATAAATCCTACTTAGTTAGGCATTTATTATACTGTTAGGTGGATGACTTGGCTTGAATTCTGATGAAGGACGTGGCAAGCTGCGATAAGCTTGGGCGAGTTGCAGGCAAACTTTGAACCCAAGATTTCCGAATAGGAGACCTTTTAATCCTGAGAAGGCAAGTCACGCTGGGAATTGAAACATCTTAGTACCAGCAGGAAAAGAAAATAATAATGATTCCCTTAGTAGCAGCGAGCGAAAAGGGATTAGGGCAAACTGAATCTCTTCTTGAAAGAGAAGAGAGATGTGGTGAAGACTAAGGGCTAAGTTAGTGAATTGAAATCTTTGGAAAAAGATGCTATAGAGGGTGACAGCCCCGTAAATGAAGCTAATATGTCTGGTCTTTAAAGAGTAGGGCTTCCTGGATTGGATGTCTGAATACTGCAGAATTAACTGCAAACCCTAAATATTGATTCAAGTCCGATAGCGTACTAGTACCGTAAGGGAAAGTTGAAAAGTACTCTCACAAGAGAGTGAAAAGACCTGAAACCTAACAGTTACAAGATAGCTACTGCCTTTAGGGGTTGTAGCGTACGTTTTGAAGAACGGGCCAGGGAGTTTACTTTTATGGCGAGGTTAAAATTAGAAGCCAGAGCGAAAGCAAGTCTGAAAAGGCGTGAGTCATAAGGGTAAGACCTGAAGCCAGATGATCTATTCCTGAACAGGGTGAAGTTTCTCGAAAGAGAAATGGAGGCCCGAACCAGTGTTGTGTACATGCACTTGGATGATTTGGGAATAGGGGTGAAAAGCCAATCTAATCTGGCGATGGCTGGTTCCTGTTGAAATATGCCTAGGTATAGTCTTATAATGCTTGTTAAGGGGGTAAAGCTACGGATAGGGTCTGCAGAGCTTAATAGCTACGGGATTCTTTCCAACTCAGAACCTCTTAACTGTATATTATAGGAAGCAGCTGCAGCATGTAAGATGCTGTTGCGAAACCCGAACAAGGGAGCCCAGAGTTAAGGTCCCAAAATGTTTGCTAAGTGTTTTGAAGGAAGTTTTTATCCTGAGACAGTGGGGATGTAGGTCTAGAAGCCGCCATCATTTAAAGAAAGCGTAACAGCTCACCCATTGAGGATGAGAGCGCCGAAAATGGACGGGGCTAAGCAAACTACCGATACTTTGGAAGTACTCTGATGAGTACTTGGTAAACAGGCATTCTTCTTGCCTAGAAGCTTTCTCGTAAGAGGAAGTGGAGCGAGAGGAAAAGAGAATCCTGGCAATAGTAAGATCTGATCTTCCTGAGAACCGGAAGATGTCGAAAGGGCAAGGTTTCCTTGGCACTAACAATTAGCCAAGGGTTAGTCAGCTCCTAAGTCATACCTTAACTGAGTATGGCGATGGACAACAGGTTAATATTCCTGTACTGGATATTCTTATTGCTTTCAGATTGCTTTTGGATAAGAGGAGTATTGAGAGGTATAATAAGAGAGAAGCTGGGGGAGCGTAATGCATAGAGCCCAGTGAATCTCTTATGAATCTTCTGAGTCCAAGAGCCAGTGAAAAGTTTGAATAGTAGAGAATATCTAGCTGTACCAAGAACTGGCACTGGTGCCCTAGCTAAGTAGGCTAAGACATGAAAGGTTTAAACTGGTTAAGGGAATTCGGCAATTTAGTCCTGTATCTTCGGTAGAAAGGATGTCTATTCTCTTTCACGAATTTTGTGGGGGAGAGTAGATCGCAGTAACAAGGATGGCCCGACTGTTTACCAAAAACGTAGCCAAGTGCGATTCCGAAAGGATGTGTATACTTGGTGAAGTCTGCCCAGTGGTGGTGTCTGAACCTCCTTTTCAAGGGAATTAAAGCCCATCAAACGGCGGGGATAACTATGATCCTCTTAAGGTAGCGCAATGCCCTGTCGTCTGAATGGCGACGTGCATGAAAGGCTTAACGAGGTTGTCACTGTCCCTAACCAGGACCTTCTGAAAATATTTACTGGTGAAAAGACCAGTATCGCCTAGTGGGAAGCGTAGACCTTGTAGACCTTTACTACAACCTGTTGTTGTAGCCCCACCAGGGATGCTCAGCGTAGGTAGGAGTGTTGAGGCTTAACTTCCGGGTTAAGCTGAGCAACTATGTAACACTACCCATCTCTGATGAGGCTGCTTACTTTTCTAGGACAGCAACTGGCAGGTAGTTTGGCTGGGGCGGCACCCTGCAGAAAAAATATCTGTAGGGCCTAAAGACAAGCTCATCCAGGTCGGAAATCTGGAGTAGAGTGTAAGGGCAAATGCTTGTCTGACTGTTTTTCGAATAACAAGAAAAGCAGGGATGAAAGTCGAGCCTAACGAACCACCAATGCCTTTTAATGGGGCATGGTGATGACCGAAAAGGTACCTCAAGGATAACTGGCTTGTCGCACCTGATAGTCCACATTGACGGTGCGGTTTGGTACACCGCTGTCGGCTCTTCCTATCCTGGCTGTGCACAAGCAGCCAAGGGTGCCGGAGTTCACGTATTAAAAGGAATCGTTAGCTGGGTTAAGAACGTCGTGAGACAGTTTGTATGATATCTACTAGGTGCGTTATTGTCTGAGTGTAACAGTCTTCCAGTACGAGAGGAACGGAGGCTGGGAGCCACTGGTCTACCGGTTGTTATGAGCAGGCCGGGCAGCTACGCTCCATGCTGATAAGTGCTGAAAGCAT
>JBNGDY010000160.1:8072-12467 GCA_049975665.1 Candidatus Nanoarchaeia archaeon
CATCTAAGCACGAAGCAGCCCGCAAGACGAGACAATTAAGGCCGTCCAAGAAGAGGACGTTGATAGAGGTGAGGTGTAAGTACCAAGCTTCGGCGAGGTATTCAGCCTGCATCTACTAAAAGCCTCATTCTAATTATGTAGGATTTATGCTGTTCTCATCTTTTTGATGATAATTTAAGAGTTTATTATGAAAAGATATTAATATTATTTATTTGGAAATCTAATTTATCCTTATTAACCAAAATATTATTAATATGTAAAGATAAAACAATAAGCTTAAAAATACTAAATATTTTTATTATATGTAAGTAGGATAGCTAACTTCGGGATTCAAGTCATTAAATTGGCAGTCAATGTAAAATGATTGACGAATTCTGAGGAAGGTCCGCACATCCCCTTATAATTTAGTTTATAAGGGCTTGCAATGCAAGAGTTATCCTCGAGAGAGGATTGTCGCGAGACAAAGCTCTATTACAGAAACGACACAGCTCTTGGATAAGATGATTCAGGCTTTGGTAAGCTTGTCTAGTAATAGATTAAGAACTATCAAAGGAAGCTGATGATGTTTCCAAGAGAATTGCTGAAACGAATAACTTGGCTGATGCAACTGTCCTTGCGCAGGCTTAGTCAGATGTTAGCACAAACCGTCTGTCTTGACAGGGTTTGACAAAATGCGGCCTATTTCCTACTTACATTTTTTCTTTGATAAGTCATTTAATAATTAAAATAAAATTTTATATATGTCATTCATATTTAATTTTATGGGGCAAATACTCAGGTATAATGATTTTTTGTTGACTTACAAAACAAGAGGGTATAGGCTTAAACACTTAGAAGAATGGAAGAAATTTTTTCCGATAAAGGCCTCTCCAGAGATTTCTGGAGTTGTTGGGGATATTTTTTGTGATGGACATCTACAGGCAAATCCAAAATGGAGGATAGATTTTACTTCAAAGGATTTAGGTGAATTAAAAAGATTTAATAATAGTTTTTATAACATCTTTAAAATTAAAGGGAAGGTAAGAGAATGTAAATATAATTCTTTTTCAAAAAGCTATAATTTAGGGATAAACTGTGCTGTTGTTTCAAGAATACTTTTTCTTTTAGGTGTGCCTACAGGAGAAAAGGTATTAAGATTATTTGATGTACCAGCTTGGATAAAACAAGACAAAGAATGTTTTAAATTATTTTGTAGGAGGTGTTTTACATGTGAGGGAACTATAATGCATGATGGAAGAAAGATCCCTCAGATAAGAATGGAATTTTGGAAACAGAAGGATTTGATTAAGAAAGATAAATTTGTTAAAAATATCGCTAAATGCTTAGAATACCACTTCTCAATTGATTCATCTATAGGTTACCCTAATAGCAGATGTATAAGAAGAGATAAGATTATTACAAGGCCAATAAAATTATACTTGATGGGTAAAAATGTAATAAAATTTTATTCGCAGGTTGGTTTTGAAGGATTAAAACAAAAAAGCTTAAAAGCTCATATAGCTGGATACATATAGACAGGCAGAAGCTACTATGGGAATCTTTCAGGTTAAATGATTTGAAAGACCATAACGGTAGCTCAGTGGGAGAGCACACGGCTGAAGACCTAAGAGAAACTACGTTTCCCTTGTGGTTCAACCCTTCCTTAGATACCTGCTATGCAGATATGAGGAGTCAGATACCGTGGCGTCGAGGGTTCGATTCCCTCTCGTCCCATGCCTGTCTAATAGAAAACATTTATAAAATATAAAAACAATAGATAATTATGAAAGCTTTAGAAAAGAGGGTGAAAAATGTTAATTGTAAGGATATTGTGATGATTAAACTTGCTGTTCTATTCTTTACATTATGGTTTATAGGATTGCTGGCTTATTGGGCTAGTTTAGAAGAAATAGTAAATTGGCTTATAGAGTATAGGTGGGCTTCATTTGCATTAATGATTATTTTTGGCAGTTTGCCATTTTATAAATGTTGGATAAAAAAGAAATGAGAAAACAAGGTGCAATGCAGTTGTCTATTGGAACTATTGTTATAGTTGTGTTAGCTATGACTATGTTAATCTTAGGTATTGTCTTGATTACTAATATCTTTGAGGGTGCAGGGGATGCTGTTGATGCTACTAATGAGGGTGTTATTAATGAGATAAATAATTTATTTGTAGAAAAGGATCAATTATTAGCTTTTGCTCCTAAAACAAGGAGAGTTGAATTAAAACAAGGAGAGAGCAATAAGGGTTTTGCTTTCTCAATTAGAAATATATTTGATGGTGAAAAGCAGTTTTTATATGATGTGGATGTGGATAGTAATTTTAATATTGGTAATAAGTGTAGTGGTTTAAGTGCAAGAGAAGCTTTTGATTGGATTTTAATACCAAGTGGGAGTGTTACACTTGCTGAAGGTAAGAAAATGGAACATGCTGCAATGGTAATGTTTGAGATTCCAGAAACAGCACCTGTATGTATAATTCCTTATAAGGTTGAGGTTAAGAGTGATGGCAAGATGGTTAGTAGTGCTACTGTTTATGTTGAGATAATTAGTGACTAAACTTTATATACTTTCTTAGTTTATCTGGAAAATGGTTAAAATTTTAGCAATAGGTGATCCACATGGCAAGTTGCCTAACATTCCTAGAGATGTTGATTTAATTTTGCTGACAGGTGATATTGGTAAGTCAGATATATGGAGGAGGATAGCATTTAAGAATATTGAAAGAGAAAGTAAAGGTTTGGAACCTATAGAAGATAAAGAAAAAATTAAGAAAGGGTATTATGAAGTTTATAATTCTTCTATAAAAATTTTAAAAAAACTTTCTAAAATAGCCCCTATATATCTCGTATTTGGAAATATAGAAAAGAATAATGCTCAAACTAAAGAAATATCTAAAGAGGTAGGTAAGAAGTTGCCTTCTCTAATGGATTTTATTAAGAAAAATAAGAATATACATTTACTAAATAATGTTAAAAGAAATTTTAGAGGGATAAGATTGGCAGGGATTCCTTTTTATGGAGATATTGGTTGGTTGAAGAAATTTGAAAAACCTGAAAAAGATGAAGAAAAAAAATATAGGAAGAGTACTGAAAAAGAAAAGAGAGTTTTAAAATGGTTTGGCGGACATTTAGATATATTAATCTGTCATCAACCACCTTATAGCATACTTGATAAGGTTAATTTTCCTCAAGCACCTAAGAACTGGCAAGGCAAGCATGCTGGTAGTAAGGTAATATTAAATTATATTAAGAAGCATCAACCAAAATATGTTTTATGTGGACATATACATGAAGGCAAGGGTAAGAAAAGAATAGGTAAGACAATAGTTTATAATTTAGGTGTAGCTGGTAAGCAGATATTAGATTTATAAATTTATAAGTAAGAATTCTTATCTTGAATTTTTCCTTTTACAAGGTATGTAAATAGCTTCTTCAGAACCAACAGAGTTTTCTATTTTTACAAGTAAATCCCAGGCTATTAAAGTATCTAAAGCACTTGGCAAGCTTACTGCTTCTGCAAACATAATGCCAGGAGTCTGTTTTAATTTTCTTTCAATTTCTGAAAATATCAGAGGTCTTTTTTGGTTTTGAGTGTATAATTTTACAATTGCACTATAAGCTCTAACATAAACACTTGGCCTAGGTTTATATTTTGATCTATCCATTTTTTATATATTGGTATTATAATCAACATACAAAACAATTTAAAAACATTTATTCTTTATGAAATATATGTTAAAACTCTATAATACATTAACAAGGAAGAAAGGGGTATTTAAGCCTCTTGATAAAAAAGGTAAAGCAGTTAAGGTTTATACTTGTGGACCTACAGTTTATTGGTATCAGCATATAGGTAATTTAAGAAGTTATTTAAACTGGGATATTTTAAAAAGGGTTTTATTATGGAATAATTATTCTGTTAAACATGTGATGAATGTTACTGATGTTGGACATTTAACAAGTGATGAAGATGAAGGTGAGGATAAGGTTGAGAAAGAGGCTAAAAAAGAGAAGAAATCAGCTAAAGAGATAACTGATTTTTATTTAAATGTTTTTAAACAGGATTTGAAAAAGCTTAATATTCTTGAACCTGATGTGATGCCCAGAGCTACTGAGCATATTAAGGAACAAATTAATTTAATAAAGATATTAGAGGAAAAAGGATATACATATCAAACAGATGATGGTATTTATTTTGACACTTCTAAATTTAAGGATTATGGTAAATTATCTAGGAAAAAGGTTGAAGATTTAGAAGCTGGTAAGAGAATAGATATGAAGGATAAGAAACATAAGACAGATTTTGCATTATGGAAATTTTCTCAGGAAAATAGGCAGCAAGAATGGGATTCACCATGGGGTGTTGGTTTTCCAGGATGGCATATTGAGTGTTCTGCGATGTCTTCTAAAT
>JBNGDY010000161.1:0-2413 GCA_049975665.1 Candidatus Nanoarchaeia archaeon
TATTGATTGTGAGAATATTAATTGTGAGGAGATTGATTGTAGGAATATTGATTGTGAGGATATTGATTGTGAGAATATTAATTGTGAGGAGATTGATTGTAGGAATATTGATTGTGAGGATATTGATTGTGAGAATATTAATTGTGAGGAGATTGATTGTAGGAATATTGATTGTTGGAATATTGATTGTAGGAATATTGATTGTAGGAATATTGATTGTTGGAATATTGATTGTTGGGATATTAATTGTAGGGATATTAATTGCGAGGAGATTGATTGTGAGAATATTAATTGTGGAGATATTAATTTTTATACTTATGTAATAGCAAGAAAAACATTAAAATGTAAATCCTATAAAGGAAGAAGAGAAAATCACATAATCAAATGTTTAGATAATGAAATAGAAATTAAAGATAAAACTCCTAAGATAATAGAAAAAGACGGACATAAATATAAATTAATAGAGGAAAAACAAAAATGAATTTACAAAGGCGACTTTCAAAATTAAATAGAACAGGGCTTGAAACCAATAAATTTAAGGAATTGCGTATATGTCCTATTAGGAGAAATATTTGAAAATGCTACAAGTAAATAAAATCTACAACAAAGAAGCGATTGAGTTTATGAAAGAGATAGATGGTTCAGTTGTTGATTTGGTTTTATGTGATTTACCCTATGAAGTTACTCAGAACGATTGGGATAAAAAACTAAATCTCCAAGAGTTCTTTCAAGAATGTTGGAGAGTTTTGAAAGAACAAGGAACAATAGTTTTGACTTCGCAACAACCCTTTACTACTGATTTGATAAATACCGAAAGAAAATGGTTTAAGTATGAATTGATTTGGGATAAGATAAGAACTTCTGGTTTTTTGAATGCTAATAGGATGCCTTTAAGAAGCCATGAGAATATCCTTGTGTTCTATAAAAAGTTAGGAACTTATAATCCTCAATTCACACAAGGAGAGAAATCGCATTCAAAAGGAAAGATGACTACTGATGTCAATAATAATTATGGAACTTATGGAAAGATTGACAACACAGAAGTTCATAGGAATAAAAAGTTTCCCAAATCAATTCAAGCATTTATCAAACCACATCCACCAATTCACCCAACCCAAAAACCTGTAGAGTTGTTTGAATGGCTTGTCAAAACATATTCAAATGAGGGAGATTTAGTTTTAGACTGCACGATTGGAATTGGAACTACTGCACTCGCTTGTCAGAAAAACAATCGTAACTTCATAGGGAACGACTTAAATCAAGAGTTTGTAGAAATAGCAAATCAACAACTAAGTCAGGTTCAACTCAACGCATTTTCAGATACTCAGAACTCTACGAGTTCTGGTTTTCCTACGGAAAACTCTCCTAATATCAGTTAAACGCAATATGAGATTTATGCTCCAAGAGGTAAGAAAATGACAATAAAAATTTTGAATTTACATGCAGGAATAGGTGGCAACCGAAAAGGTTGGATAGGGAAAGATGTAGAAGTCACAGCAGTAGAATACAACCAAGAAATAGCTAATGTTTATCAAGAATGGTATCCAGAAGATAAAGTAATTGTTGCAGATGCAAACGAATATCTTGCTAAACATTATAAGGAGTTTGACTTTATTTGGGCATCTCCTTCTTGCACAACTCATAGTATGATGAGATTTATGGCTTCCAAGAGAGGAGATTATGATGCCAAACTCCCAAATATGGAGTTGTATTCTTTTATTGTGTTCCTTCAAAAATTCTTCCAGGGAAAATGGGTTGTTGAAAATGTTAAACCTTATTACACCCCATTAATCAACCCAACTGGGAGATTAGGTCGCCACCTTATTTGGTCTAATTTTGAGTTTGAAGAAAAATATTTTCAAGATAGCCATATTAAACACAATAAGGTTACTGGAAAAAGTGTTAAATATGGAATTAGTTTAGAGGGTATCAAACTCAAACATAGAAAAGACCAAATCATAAGAAACTGCGTGAATCCAGAAATATCAAAATTTTTATTAGAAGAAGCATTTAAGGAGCAATCGCATAAATCTCATTAAGGAAATAGAAGCAGTAGGCATAATATTAGATAAAATAGAGGAAAAACAACAATGAAAACACTATTCAATAAAGGAAGCGAATTAGATAAACAAATCTACAAAGAAGGAGAAACAACTTGGGGGTGTAAGTCAGGGGTTTTAGATGTTGAAGATGTCAAACAATTCATAAAAGATGCTCACGATGATTTAAAGAAAGTATGGTGTAGTGGTTTTGTATCATTAAGTGAAGATTGTTTTGAAAGAGAATGGAATAAAATGCTTAAAGAAAGAGCAGGAAATAAATTAATAGAGGAAAAAGAGATTAGCTATGAAAAAGGTTAAAAAAGCAACCACTAAATAGTGGTCAGAAACATTTATAATGGATGAAGACTTAA
>JBNGDY010000162.1:0-1113 GCA_049975665.1 Candidatus Nanoarchaeia archaeon
TCTTCTTTCCTTCAGAAGGCATTCTAAGATTTCCTAACCCTGCGATTAATTGCACCCCTTTACCCAATAATTCATTATTAATATCTTTTTCAATTCCGTCATAATCAAAAGAAATATTTTTTCTATAAGATTCGATAAGTTCTCTTTCCATACCTGGATGGTTTAATAACAAAAGAGCTAAATCCTTTGCGGGGTGTCCAACACCAGAAAATTCAAAATCGATATAATAATTTTCCCCATTTCTAGCTAGAATATTTTTTCCAAATAAATCACCATGAATAATTGTATTATAATCTACAATTTCCGATTTATCTGATAATCTTTTATTAAGCTTATCGGAAATTTCTCCGAAAAGCCTTTTATTGTTTAAAATATAATTAGATAAGTTTCTTAGTTTGTGCCTAGGAATATCAGGATTTTTTAAAATTTCACTTTCTAAAAAAGCTGAATGGACTTTAGCCCAATCTTCTACTGCCATCTTCAAATCAGGGTTTGAGGATTCTATATATTCTGTAACAAGATAATCCTCTCCAGAACCATAAACTTTTGGAATTTTGCAAACACCTTTTAACACTTCATAGAAAAATTTTTCTCTTTCTGCAAATTTTTTTTCATTATATTGCTTAAGGAGAATTTTCTTATCATGTATAGAATAAACTGAAATTGAATTGCGATTATAACATTCAATCTTAGAAATAAAATTAGGTACACCTCTAAATAGATTGCTTAAAGTATCCTCAATGCAATCCATTTTACCTTAATCCACAGAATAACAATCTATACAACTTGAAGGACTATAACATCCAGTAGAGTAACAGCCAGTTCCTGAAGAATAACATGCTTCAGACTTTATCTCCTGTTGTTCTCTTTGATATGCCAAAAACCCTTCTTGTTCAGATAAATCCATCCTAGGAAGTTCTTCTACTAAAGGCTCAAGTGTTTTTACCATGATATTTTGTTAAATCTAAAGTTTATAAATATTTATATAGTTAAACAAAATTTAAATTCTATGGTAAATGTAACATTTAAGTTTGATAAGGAAAAGGATTTATGGAATAATTGGTTTGCAGTTAATTTTAAATCTAATCTGGAAAAAGATAGAAAGTTTAACAA
>JBNGDY010000163.1:0-1651 GCA_049975665.1 Candidatus Nanoarchaeia archaeon
TTGTTTTTCAAACAAATTTGTTAGTTCTTGTGCAAATTTTTTATCTAATTCTTCAGTATCCCTTCCTGAGCCACCACCAGATAAGATAACTTTCATCTTTCCTCCATTCTATTTTTTATAAATTCCTCAACCATCCTAAAAGCCTCATCATCAGTATATTGTTTTCTCGGATGTTTGAATGCAAAAGCTGATATTTCTTCTAAATATCCGCTTAATCCTCTATCCAGTGCTAATTTTGCACACCTTATTGCATCTACCATAACTCCTGCGCTATTCGGGCTATCCTCAACAGATAGTTTCAAATCAATCTTTACAGGAGTTCCTCCAAATTGTTCTCCTTCCATTCTTATTTGGCAAACTTTATTATCCTTTAACCAAGGAATAAAATCACTCGGACATATATGAATATTTTCCTGATTAAGGGGGTGTTCCAATTGAGATTGCACAGATTCAGTTTTACTAATTTTTTTATTCCCAAGCCTGTTTTTTTCAAGCATATTTAAGAAATCAGTATTTCCTCCAAAATTGAGCTGATATGTTCTTCTCAGTTTAACTCCTCTTTTTTCAAAAAGATTTGTTAAAACTCTATGTGTTATTGTTGCACCAATTTGTGCCTTAATATCATCTCCTAAACAAACTAAACCCCTCTCCTTAAATCTTTTTGAATATTCTTCTTTTGAACAAATAAAAACAGGAATTGCATTTATGAAGCTAACTCCTGCTTCTAAGCATGCGTTGACATAATATTTTGTTGCTTTTTCACTTCCAACAGGGAGATAGTTTATCAGTAAATCTGGTTTTGTTTTTCTTAGAATTTCTGTAACATTTACCGGTTTTTGTTTACTCTCTTTAAAACTTATTTCGTCTGAAAATTCCCCCATATGTTTTGGAAACCCATCTAATGTTGGACCTCTTGAAACCCTTACGCCAATCTTTGGAATTTTATTGAAGAAGATTTTTGTATTATTTGGTTTTTGAAAAATTGCTTCAGAAACATCTTTTCCAACCTTTCTCTCGTCTACATCAAATGCTGCAACAATTTCGATATCGCTTATTTTGTACTTCCCAATCTCGTCATATAATAAACCAGAGATATTTTTCTTATTTTTATAAAAATAAATTCCTTGAATTAGGCTACTTGCACAATTCCCCATACCAACAATTGCTATTTTTACTTTATCCATAGTAATTATATAAAGTTTACATTTTTATAGGTTTCTTTTCTTTCTCAACGATAAACTCGCCTTTAATTCCTAATTCTAAAATTTCCTGTATGACGACACAAATGTTATGACAAAGAATTTTTAATAATAATTCATTAATCTGTGCTGTTTGAGATTTACTTCTCAAATTGTCTTTAAACTTCGTCTTAATCATGTGAAAACAAGTTTCAGCATTAGAACGCTTATGATAATGCTCTAAAAATTCGTCATGTTTGTATAAGAAATAATGATACATCTTTTTCCAGACAGCACAACCGCCTCTTTTTCCTGTAACATTTTTCTTGAATGGAATAAAAGGAGTTGCACCGACTTCTTCTATTACCTTAAAGTTTTCTCTGCCGTTGTATGCCTTATCTCCACTAACTTCATTCATGTTAAACACTTCGGCAGTTTTCCTGACTAATTCTGCTAATTGAGGACTATCGTTT